>JBBQSR010000250.1:0-5992 GCA_038234855.1 Ktedonobacterales bacterium
GGCCCAGCCCAGGCCGCTCTCCTTGAAGGCTTCTTCGGCCAGGTAGCGGCCTTGCATGTAGCTGCCGGGCTTGTCGGCCTTGGTGCCCAGGCCGCTCATCACCACGGCGCGCGTCACGCCCGCGCGCTTGGCGGCGGCGATCAGGTTCGCCGTGCCATCGACGTTGACGTTATAATACGTCTCTTCGCCGTGCTGCTTCAGGTTCGCCGTCATGAATGATGAATCCATCAGCGTGTCGGCCCCGTTGAAGATGCCATCCAATGTCGCCGCGTGCAGGATGTTGCCTTCCACGAAATCGACCTTGTCGGCGGGCAGCGCCTTGGCCGCCTGGGCCGCGTCGCGCACCAGGCAGCGGGGCCGCTCGCCCGCCGCCACCAGTTGCCGCACGATGGCGCGCCCCACGAAGCCGGTCGCGCCCGTCACCACTATCGTCATGCTGTCAGCCCTTCTCTCTATTGTAGAAGCTCTGTTTATAGATATCGGCGTCTTCGCCGTGCTACCAGAGACTATAGGGCAGGGGGCGGCGAAATTGCCAGCCGCGCAGCCATGGCTGCCGTCAGTCGAGGACGATCGGCGTGCCCTGATATGCCGCGCGGAGTCGCATCGCCAGCCGTTTCAGATTGCTGGCCAGCGTCTCATTGCGGGCACGGTTGGGCCGCACATGATGCAGCAGCCGCACGCCGTCGCTCAGCCGGATCGCCCCGATGATGTAGCGCGCGGGGATGGCATCGGCCATGATCTGCCGGTCAGATCGCAGCAGATCGCGCGGGGTGAAGGCGCGGCCATAGCCCGGCTGCCACATGGGCGCGACATCCGTGCCCTCAGCGGGGAAGGCCGCGTGCCACGCATCCCACGACCAGGGCTGGTGGTTCCCCGTCTCATGGTCGAGGAAGAAGCGCGTGACGGCCTCCGCGCCATAGGCCGCGTGGTAGGCGGTGAGGGCGCGGAGGGCTTCGAGCGCCATCAGCAGTTGCCCATCTGTGCTGGTCGCCCCCATCTGGGGGAGCCACATCGTGTCGGCGGAGCCATTGCCATGGATGGGGTGCATGCCCCCACGCTGACGCTGCCAGTCGCGCAAAAATGGTTGCAGCGCCCCATCCGTGCCGAGGCCCGCAATCTGGTAGCCATAGCGAAAGGTGGCATTGATGCACAGGCTGCATCGCATGCAATGGTAATCTTCCTCGATGGAGACGGGCAACGTGATGCCATGGCGCAGCAAGATCGCGTGGCGACGGCGCTCAAAGACCGCGAGGGAGGCATCGCGATAGGCGATCTCAACCAGATGGCTATAGTCGGCCAGGAAGGCGTGCCAGCGATGTGGCGTCATGTCGGCGGGCAGGGCCGGGTCGCGCTGCGTGACGATAAGCCGCGTCTGCGCGCGAAGGGCCGCGAGGGTGAGGGGGACGCCCTCGCGGGCGAAACGCTGTGCCAGCCACGAGAGCATGCACCACTGCGACAACCGCCAACTGCGTGACTGGACGATTTGTCCCTCCGTGGCCTGGACCGGCGCTACGGCGAGGGTTTGGCACAACAAGACCCTGCGTGCCTCGTTGACCGCCATGAAATGATCAAGCTCATAATTGGGGACGACCGCGGGGATGAGGTCAAACGCCGCATGGGGCAGGTCGACCACGATGAGGTAGCCCGGCTGCGCCTTGGGGTAGCGTTCGCGCTTGTTGGGCCAGCCCAGCGCGAAGGAGACCGGATCGCCGCCCTTGCCCGCCACCGGTTTGGTCGCCAAAAAGACTTGCGCGCTCTGGCTGCGGTCCGTCAGCGCGTGCACCCAGTCGTGCGAGGTGTCCTCTGGCCTGGGCGGACGCAGCCCATCGCGCAGGATGCTCGCCAGGTTGTTCGCCCGCGTTCCGTGATAGAGTAGCATGCCGCCCGCTCCCATTGCTCAGACGTGGCGTCGCTGCTGATGCTCGCAGCGACGGATGTGCCGAATGCCTGTTATTCATCTATTGCGGTGTCGCACCCCAGCCCTTTCGTATGAACAATTGAAGCATGCCCCCCCCTATGTTATACTATGTGCCGCACGGTCGAGCAAACGATCATTTCAGCGGCGAGCATCGCGCTTGCCTGGACCTATGAGGCCACAACGCATGAGCAATCCACCCTTGCCCCTGCTGGCGCTGTACCAGCAGATGAGCCTGACCCGCGCTCTGGAAGACGCCATCCGCGATCTGGTGCGCAGTCGGCAGATCGTGGGGACGCTGCACGTCGGACGTGGCCACGAAGCTGTGACGACAGGCACCACGGCGGCGCTGGCCCCAGGCGATGTCGTCGCGCCGGGGGCACGTGACCTGGGCGTCTTGCTCGCGCGGGGCGTCGCGCCGCGTCAGATCTTGGCGCAGTGGCTGCGGCGCGCGGCGGGACCCTCCGGCGGGCGCACGGGGGCGCTGCACTTCGGCGATATGCGCGATGCGCTGGTCATCCCCGCGACGGCGACGCCCAGCCTGGCCGTCGCGGCGGGGACGGCGCTGGCGACCAAGGTGCGCGGCGAGGCACGCGTGACAGTGGCCTACCTAGAGGACGCCGCGACGAACGCGGGGGACTTCCACGAGGCCATGAATCTGGCCGCCACACAGGATCTGCCCCTGATCTGCGTCGTCGCCACCAACACCTATGTGGGTAAATTCGCCAGCCGCGCCTATCGCCCCAAGCACCTCGCCGACCGCGCGGCGGCGTATGGCATCCCCGGCTATGTGGTGGATGGCGGCGACGTGCTGGCCGTGCGCGAGGCGATGGAACGCGCCGTCACGCTGGCCCGTGCCGGACGTGGCCCCGTGCTGCTGGAAGCGAAGGTCTTTCGCGTGGCGGGGCAGACCGAGGCCGATTCGGTGCCGCGCGAGACGCTGGATGAATGGCGGGCGCGCGACCCCATCGAACGCTTCACGCGCCATCTGCGGACGCTGGGCGCGCTGAACGACACCCTCACCTATGAATTCGCCGCCTCGACGCTCGCCACCGTGCAGGATGCCTTGACCTATGCACAGCACGCGCCGCCGCCCGACCCCGCGACGTTGACGGATCACCGTTTCGCGCCCGATGACGCGCTGCCGATGGGGCCACCCGTCGAGGCTCCCGTGGGCATGACCGCCGAAAGGATGCTGCAATGGCGCTGAACGAGGAAACGACCTACGCGGGCGCGATCCGCCGGGCGCTGCGCGAGGAATTGCTGCACGACCCGCGCGTCTGTCTGCTGGGCGAGGAGGTCGGCTTCGGCGCGGGCGGCGAGCGCCCCGCCCATGGGCTGCTGGGCGAGTTTGGCCCCGAACGCATCATCGAGCTGCCCGCTTCGGGTGGCGCGCTCATCGGCGTGGCGACGGGCATGGCGCTGATGGGGCTGCGGCCCGTGGTCGAGCTTCCCTACGCGGCACTCACCGGCGAGGGATTCAGCCAGGTCGTCGCGGCGGCGCAACTGCACTGGCGCACGGCGGGGGCGATGCACGCGCCGCTGGTCATTCGCGCGCCGTATGGCACGCATGCCGACCCGTGGCGCGCGGCCAGCCCCGAGGCCTGGTTCGCGGGCGTCGCGGGGCTGCACATCGTCGTTCCCTCGACCCCCTATGATGCCCTAGGCTTGCTCAAGGCGGCCATTCGCGAGAATAACCCCGTGCTCTTTTTGGAGGGGCACTATTTCTATCGCCGCTTGCGCGAGGTGCTGACCGCCGATGAGGTGCTGACGGTGCTCGGCCAGGCCGAGATTCGCCGCGATGGCGACGACGTGACGGTGCTGACCTGGGGCGCGGTGGTCTACCCCGCCATGGAGGCCGCCGAAATGGTGGCGGGTGAGGGCATCAGCGCCGAGGTGATCGATCTGCGGACCGTGCTGCCCTACGACGCGGCCACCGTCGCGGCCTCGCTCGCACGCACGGGACGCGCGCTGATCGTGCACGACACACCCCAGACGGGCGGCCTCGGCGCGGAGCTTGCCGCGCGCATCGCCGAGGCGCACGGTGCCACGATGCATGCCCCCATCACTCGCGTCGCCGCGCCCGACGTCCCCTTCCCCGCCGCGCCGGAACTCGCCGCCAGCTATGCGCCCAATGCCGCGCGCATCAGTGATGCCCTGCGACGGCTGATGCGCACATGACCACGCCGTGTGGCAACCGCCAACGGATATGGTACAATAGTTCAGGAAGCGAACGTTACTCATGCCGAAAGCGAGGGAGCGAATGGCTATCGAGACGTATGATGACTTACTCGGCGCGGTAGAAGCGGTCTTTGATGGGGGCGACTATTCCGGTTCGCTGACGTTGCTCGATGCCGAGGCGGCGCGGTTCCCCGACCATTCTTCGTATCTCACCTACCTGCGGGCCTGTGCGGCGGCGCGCAGGGGCGACTTGCCCCTCGCCATCGCAACGCTCCGCGCGGCGAATGCGGCGGGCGATTGGTTCGGCGCGATGCTGATGCGTCAAACGCCATCGTTTCAGCCTTATCAAGGTCAGCCAGATTTCGAGGCATTGGTGGCGGAGTTGGAGCGCCATGCGGCAAATGAACGCCACGGCTCGTTGCGCGTCGTCATACCCCCCCTATCATCAACAAATGGCCCTGTTCCCCTTTGCGTGGTGTTGCATGGCAACGGCGACACTGCCCATAAAGCCGCCGAGGGTTGGCGTGCCCTGACACGCATGGGCTACCTCGTCGTCGCGGTGCAGTCCCCGCTGGTCGAGATGCGTGACTTCGCCCTGTGGCAGGATGCCGATCTCGCACAAACCGAGATCAGCCGCCATGTCGCCGAGGTGGCGGGGGAATATGCTATCGATCTGGCACGCACGCTCATCGCGGGTTTCTCGATGGGGGGTGAGATCGCGTTGCATCTCGCCTTGCGCCAGCCCTTTCCCATTCACGGATTCATGCTGCTTGGGCCTGGTGGCCCACTCTCAGATGACCACACTGGTTGGCAACCTCTCATCGCGGCGGCACCGGTGCCAGGACTGCGCGGCGCGATCCTCTTGGGCGACCAAGACGCCCAAATCACGCGCGACCAAATGCCGTTATTGGCCGCTGACCTGAACGCGCGGGGCATCCCTTGCCAGCTTGAGATGTTGCCTGGGATGCAGCATACCTATCCCTACGAGCGCCCTGACCTCGCCCTTGACTGGGACGGCTTGTTGGCGCGGGTCTTGCATTTCATCGGCTAGTCAGCATAAAAAAAGAAAACGAGGGGAACGATGAACCGCTATATGGACCTGAAGTGGTCGTGGATTGAAAGCTCGCATGGGATGCGCGCGACACTGCTGGCCAGTCTGAGCGATGCCGACCTGGCCTTCTCACCGGGCGGACGCAACATGTCGCTCGGCTCGCTCTTCCGCGAGATGGGCGACATCGAATATGCTTACGTGCAGTCGCTCAAGACCTTCACGCAGGATTGGTCGTACCACAACACCGAGGCGGGGCTAGCGGGCAGTGGTGCGCAACTGGGTGCATGGTTCACCTCCCTTGACGATGAGATGAAAACCATCGTCGCGGCGTTTTCCGATGACGATCTCGCAAAGACCATTGATCGCGGCGGTTTCGCCACGCCGGTTGATATGCAGTTGGACGTGTATCTGCAAGCGTTGCTGATCTTCTTTGGCAAGGCGACGGTGTATCTGCATGCGATGGAGCGCGATCTGCCTGCTGGCTGGAAAGACTTCGTCGGCTGAGGAGCAGCGCAGGAAAAAACGCCCATGAAAAAAGGCCCCAGTGGGGCCTTCTTTGGTTTCGGACACTGGCAGAAGACGAATGGAAACGCGTTAGCGCGCCAACACGGCCTCGTGCTGCGCCAAGAAATCGCGCAGGGTGTGCGCTTCTTCCCGTTGCGGCGCGAAGAGTGCTTCGATCTGCCCTTCGGTGCTGTCGATCAACGTGCACAATTCGCCAAGCGCGAAGAGATGCTGATAGGGTGACTGATCGCGGTACTGGCCCTCGACCATCAAACCATCGCTCGTCTCGCGTAGCGCCATGTGCTGTACGCCAGCGTCGTCGAGCACCTGCCCAACAGCGC
>JBBQSR010000251.1:0-5991 GCA_038234855.1 Ktedonobacterales bacterium
ATCATCAAAGCAATGGGCGCGACATTCCGGTGCTGGCTATCGTCATTTGGGCGACGCCCGGCACGCTGCCCGAGCCGCTCTATCACAGTGGCCTGACCGAGGCGACCAGCATCACCAGCCGGTACCTGCATATCGTGCTGCGCGAACTGGACTGGCAGGGTGTCGATCCCTTGCTGCTGGTACTGGCCCCATTCTTTCGTGGCATGAACCGCAGCCATCTAAAAGACGCGGCCATCCGCATGTATGCCGCCGCGCCAGTCGAGCACCGCACGCTGCTCTTGGGCGCGTTGCTCAACCTCAGCCGACGACGCTACAAAGACATCGACGCGATCGAGCAAGAGATTCTAGCGCAAGTGAGGATTACGATGGACGAGATCTACGAAGCGATCGAAGAAGGCCCTATCGGCGTCAAGATCCTCGAAAAGGGCAAAGCCCAAGGCAAAGCGCAAGGGATGACGCTGGGCGAGCGCACCGCCATCACGATCTTCTGGCAGCGGCGCTTCGGGCAGATGGCCCCGGCGGTCACGGCGGCGCTAGAGGCGGCGACCGAGGCCCAGTTGCGCGACCTGCTGGAAGTGCTTGCGGGCACCCCCACCGAAGCCGAAGCGCGCGCGGTCCTGGGCCTATAGCGCCCCATCCGCAGCCTTGTTCGCCCTGAACTCAGAAGGAAACGATACGCATGCAGACCACCGCACCCGCCGTCACGGCGCTGATCGAGGAATTCGCCAAGTTGCCAGGCGTTGGCCCCAAGACGGCGCAGCGCCTCACCTTCTTCTTGCTGCGTAGCCCGGCGGATCAATCGCGGCGGCTGGCAGACGCGCTGGTGCGCATGAAGGAGCAGGTGACGACCTGCACCACCTGCTTTAACATCACCGAAACGGATCCCTGCCCCATCTGTGCCAGCCCGCAGCGCGACCACGGCATCATCTGTGTGGTAGAGGAACCGCTCGACGTGCTCGCCATCGAGAAGACGGAATCATTCCGGGGCGCGTACCACGTCCTCAACGGCGCGCTCTCGCCGATGGAAGGCATCGGCCCGAAGGATCTGCGCATCGGCGAATTGATCGCACGCGTGCAGGGCGGCGCGGTGCGCGAGGTCATCTTGGCGACCAACCCGAACTATGAGGGCGACTACACCGCCGCCTATATCGCGCCGCTGCTCAAGCCCCAGGGCGTCACCCTCACCCGTTTGGCGCGCGGCCTGCCCCTGGGCGGCGACCTGGAATACGCCGACGAGGGCACCCTCAGCCGCGCGCTAGAGGGCCGTCGCGCCTTCGAGGGCTGAGCACACACCGCCGAAATATGCAGGAAAAAAAGAAGGTGTTTGTGTTCTATCGATTCGCGTCCTTCCTCATCTTCTCTCCTGCGTGTCTCATCCTTCGCACCTGCTAATGCGTCAGGTTCCAGAGCACGATCCCGACAATTGTCCCGCTGAGGATGGTGCCCACCAGGCTAAAGATGAAGCTGAGCGCGCAGCCCAGCGCGCCGATGACGCGCCAGTCCCAGCGCATCTCGCGGGTGAAGCCGTCGTGCAGGAACGCGGCGATCTGCGTTTCGTGGTGCTCGACCTGGCCGCGTAGCTCGCCCAGCCGTCGCTCGAACTCCGCCCAGCGTGTTTCCACCGTTTCGCGCGGGGCATCGCGGGCGAGATCGCTTTTCGTCGCCATGGTTTCGCTGAGTCGGTCGATCTTGCTGCTGAGGCGGTCCACTTCGTCGGTCAGTCGCGTCAAGGCTTGCTCGGGATAGCGTTGCGCGTGTGCGATGGCGGTTTCCATGGATGGTTTCTCCCCCTGGTCGGTGGGGCGTGATCGGGCATCAGCCCAAAATCGCGCGCCAATGACCCATTTGACGGATGTGCGGCGTCTTAGTTGTATAAAGATGCTTCTGCGACTATTCGCAGATGCGAGAAACTGTTGCTGCATCTTGACGCGTACCAAGCGTGGTCGGTTATGATCGTAACAGGGCGTTCGACAATGTATCGTTGCACCGAAACTACCCTTGTAGGAGGGGAACAATGCTGGCTTTACGCCGTATCCTCAGTGACAGTACGCCGGGGCTGCGCTCAAAGATCGTGACACTCTATAGCGTGTTGATCGGGGTCAATGTCATTCTGTGGGGGCTGACGCTGCTCACGGCGACGCAATATCCCTCGCTCATCTTGCTGGCACTCACGGCGTATGGCTTTGGCTTGCGTCATGCCGTCGATGCGGACCACATCTCAGCCATCGACAACGTCACGCGCAAACTGATGGCCGAAAAAAAGCAGCCGGTCATGGTCGGTTTCTTCTTTTCCTTGGGCCACTCCACCGTCGTCTTCATCATGGCGGCGTTGGTCGCGGCGGGTTCAGCCTTCGTCTATCGGGGGCTGAATAGCGACGGATCGGCGCTGAAGACCATTGGTGGCCTCATCGGCACCAGCGTCTCGGCCTTCTTCCTCTTCGCCATCGCGCTGATGAATATCATCATCCTCGTCGAGATCGTGCGAACCTTCCGCCAGGTGACGCGTGGCGGCGTCTATGACGAAGACGCGGTCGAAGAATACCTGAACAAACGCGGCTTCTTCGCGCGCATCTTTCGCGGCCTCTTCAAGACCGTCGATAAAAGCTGGAAGATGTACCCCATCGGCTTCCTCTTCGGCCTGGGCTTCGACACTGCGACCGAGGTGGGCTTGCTGGCGGTCGGCTCATTGGGCGTGACGCAATATCATCTGCCGTTCTACGCCGTGTTGCTCCTGCCGTTGCTCTTCATGGCGGGCATGAGTCTGGCCGACACCACTGATGGCGTGATGATGCTCGGGGCCTATGGCTGGGCCTTCGTCAAGCCGGTACGCAAGCTCTTTTACAACATGACCATCACCTTCGTGTCGGTCATCGTCGCCGTCTTCGTCGGCACATTAGAGGTGCTGGGCATCGTCCAAGGCCGCTTCCAACTTACTGGCGGCCTCTGGAGCGCCGTCGACTTCCTCAACAATGGCAACAGTGGGCAAAACTTCGGATTCATCGGCATCGGGATCGTCGGGATCTTCATCCTCAGTTGGCTATTGTCGTCCCTGATCTACCGCTTCAATCGCTATGACGATCTCGAAGCAAAGGTCCGCGTCGGCATTGGCACAGGAACCGTCACCCCCGAGGAATGACGCCCATCACCGCGCGGCGTCCCTCGCCCGCGCGCGACGAAGCGCCATGCCCGCCCGCAGCGCCAACGTGCTCCCCACTAAGACCGCCGCACCGGAGATCACGAGTGCGGCGGCCCTATCAGCGCCGCTGGGTACCAGGTGCAGTCGCTGGACATCAGCGGCCAGCGTGGCCCGCGCGAAGGTGGCACTCCACGCCCCTAACGCCGCCAGCACGACGCCCCCGGCCAACGCCACCATCATCCCTGTTCGCCCCGTGCGTCGTCGTGCTGCGACGGGGGCGACGCCACCAGCGGTGCGCGTCGCGGGCGATCCGGGCTGACGCGCGGGGATGAATGGGTCAGCCCCCACCGAGCCAAGTTGCCGCTCCAGCGAGCGTATCCGCGCCTTTTTCGAGCCAGCCATGGGGTGCATCCGTCCTTTATGGTGCAGCGGTTGTCGTCGTTGGCATTGTAGCATAGGTCGCCCCCTTCCCTGCGCTAATCGCTGAGCGGCTGACTCAAGATACGCAGGGCCGCGCGGATGGCCTGGGCATTCGCCGCGCGCTGCGGGTCGGGGTCGGCCTCATCGGCGGCGGTCAGCGCGGGGTTGAGGCATTCGCGCGCACCACAGGCGCGACAGGTGACGGCATAAGTCATTTGTCCGACCATCATGCCGCACTCCACCAATTCCACGACGGGCAAGGGATCGCTGAGGGTGTCGCATAGGTCGCAGTGGTGGCGCGCCGTTTCCGCCAGGGCATCGACCTCGCGCAGACAATTACCATTCGTAGTGTACAAACCGATCCACCAGCCGTTGCCTGCCCCGGTCGCGGTGACATACGTATCGCAGCCCCAATACGTCAGGTTCCCCACGGCTGGCCCCGCGCTGATGTTGTTGCTGGTCTGCGCCGCGAAGGTGATGCTGGTGGGCACCGCCGCCAACACCACCGGAAATGCGATGGCTGATCCCCACTGTCCCGCCCCAGTGAAAAGCACCGACCACGCCCCCTTCACCGTCAGGCCAGAGGGCTGCACCGTCACATTGCCGCGCCGCGACCGTTGGCGCAGTTGCTCTTCGTAGCGTAGGTTCTCTAGTACATAAACCTCTTATTGTTCACAATGGCCCTAAGCCTCTTCGCCGCTGGTCAAAAATGTACGATTGTTGTCTCAGTTGTTTTACATCTGAGATCCCTCATCACTCCCATGGCTTATGTGAAAAATGTAAAAGGAAACTTTATTACAGCCAAACACGAACATAGGTTTTGTTATCTAGATAGCCATATATTTGTTAGCTAGTTGGTAAATGTAAAGTATTACCAGCTTATTGATTTTGACTGCCGATTCCATTGATGTATTACAGGCTTTATGCTATGATTGTGTTGTCTTCCATAACTCGAAGACTATACGATCATAAAGGAGAAGGCTTAGTGACACTTAAAATGCTGCGTGAATCTCATTTGATGACTCAGGCAGCACTAGCCCAAAAAGTGGGGGTTCAGGTCACAACGGTAAGTAATTGGGAGAGAGGTGAACAACGTCCACAGTTGTCGATAATGAGTCGATTAGCCGAAATCTTCGGCCTAACGCCTCAGGAAATCATAGCCATAATCGACGAGACTATGGCAAAAAAGTAAGAAGACATCCGTCAGTTTTTCCAGGACGCAACGGATGTCTACCCCACAAACCGCTAGGCGAGATTGCTCTCGTCAGGAAGGCTTGCGCTCAATGACAAGTATACCTGAAATCGCAGCGAAAGTCAAAACAAGCCGCCCTCCCAGTACACGTACTTGCAAGCGTCGTAAGCACGAAGTCGCTCGTGCAATGCCTTATTATGCTGTGCATACCCAAGCCCCCACTTTGTCTGATATTCAGCAGGCAACAATGGGGGTTTTTGCACGGTTGATGATGATGCGGTTGCTACAAGACATGGAGGGGAACGATGGCCGCTAGCATTAGCACTACTGTCCGCGATGAGATGCGGGCATTGCAAGCTCCCTATGCTACCATTGGGGACTTCATGTCCTCGCTGGATTTCGAACCGTGGTTCCGTCATCATTTTCGCAAGTATAGTGGCTGGCTGGCGGGATTCATTGGGGGGGATGCGTCCACCGCTCAGGATATTGTCCAGCAGGCCTTTTACTGGCTGTGGGAAGTGAAGCGCGAGGAACCGCTGCGCCAGGATGGCAACCTGGCCAATCTCCTATATGTGCATTTGCGCTATCAGGCGATGGATCTCATTACCAAGCGCCGTCATCCGGTCTTGGGAGCACTTTCGCTTGATAAGACGCTCGCCGTCAAAAGTGAGCTGGTGCCTTTGCATGAGACGTTGCCCGCTTTTGGTCCGGGACTCGAAGAGGCGTATTTGATCCGCGAGACGTATCAGGAGGCGGTGCAGACGTTGCACACGTTGCCCCAGGTACAGCAAGCCATCTTGCGCTATTATGCCCTTGGTTTCAGCTTGCGCGAGGTCTTGCAGCACGTGCAAGAGCGATATCCTTCGCTCAAGAAGGATCGGCTGCATTACGAGTTGAAGCAAGCTCGCTTGAAATTGCGCGGGCGTCGCATGGCCAAGAAAGTCGCGCACGAACAGTTCCGCTGCACGTGGTGCCACCGTGGTACCGACGATGGGGTGCGGCATCATGGCTTCGGTCTCTGTAAGGCGTGTCACAGTCGCTATCGTGTTCACAAGCATGATATGGCGGTGTGAATTCCCCTAGGCGTGGTTTCTTTCTCAGAGAAGAGTGATGCCTCGGCTCATCCCCCTTGCGTCTTCGGCCCCCGCTCGGAGCGTCTGCCCCCGTCGGTTCGGATGCGTGAAAACACCTGGCGAGCGCGGGCGCAAGGGGGGGACCCTCTGGGGAGAAAACCTTGTGCCCG
>JBBQSR010000252.1:0-5977 GCA_038234855.1 Ktedonobacterales bacterium
AGGGGTCATCACCAAGCCGAGCATCAGCAGCTTCGACAACGTCCAGGCATTCGCGAACTGGAATACGGTGCTGATCACCATTGGCCTCGCCGCCCTCACGCGCGGGGTCTTCGGGGTCATCACCGACTTGATTTTTCGATCATCCTATACCGGCATTACGGGTAACACGATCTATTATGGGTTTAGCCCATTCGCCTCGTTCTTTGGCGGCATCTTTGGTGCCTTGATCCAGTTCTTCGTCGCCGTAGGGGTGTGGTGGCTCATCGCGCGCTTCCTCTTCAAGGGTACGGGCGCGTTCTTGAACTATTCCCATGCCATCGTGCTCTTCTACGCGCCGCTCATCGCTGCCACGGCGGTGGTGGGCGTCATACCAGTGTTGGGGGGCTTCGCCGCATTCGTGGCGGGCATCTATGCGCTGTACCTGGCGGTGCTGGCGACCGCATCGACGCATCGACTGCCGATGGACCGCTCGGTCTGGACGATAGTCATTCCCATCATCGCCGGTTTCGTCCTGTTCCTTCTCTTCGCGGTGCTGTTCGCGGCACTCCTCGTGACCCTTGGCATCCACTTCCTTGGCCGCTGAGGCGTGACTTGCTGTGAGGGGGGACAGGCACATCGGGTGCTTGTCCCCCCTTCCCGATTCTTGGCGCAATGTGCCATACTATTCAGCGGAAGCATGATTCAGCACGAGAGGACCAGCCCCCATGGATGAGCGTGAGGTGCGCGAACAGAAGCTGCAAGAACTGCGCGCGGCAGGTACGGAGCCGTTTCCGCCACGGCTGAGCACGCCGCGCACCCACACCATCGCCGAGGCGCTGACCGCTTTCGACGCGCTGGCCCCCGACAAGACACCCGTCACGCTGGTGGGGCGCATCGTCCTGTGGCGCGACAAAAAGGTCATCTTCGCCAACATCGAGGACGGCTCGGGGCGCATCCAACTGTATCTGCGGCCCGACGACCTGGGCGAGCAATTCGACCTGGTACGGAAGCTGGATCGCGGCGACTTCATCGAGGCAACGGGATTCCTTTTCATCACCAAGATGGGCGAACGGACGCTGCACGTGACGCACGTGGGCATCCTCGCCAAGTCGCTGGCGGGGCTGCCTGAGAAACACGCGGGGCTGCAAGACACGGAACTGCGCTACCGCAAACGCTACCTAGACCTCGTCGCCAACCGCGACGAAGAGATCCCCATCTTCGTGGCGCGGGCGCGCACCATCAGCGCCCTGCGCCGCTATCTGGACGACCACGGCTATCTCGAGGTCGAGACGCCGATCTTGCAGCCGCTCTTCGGCGGCGCGACGGCCAAGCCCTTCATCACGCACCACAACGCGCTGGACCGCGACTTCTTTCTGCGCATCGCGCCGGAACTGTACCTGAAACGGCTGTTGGTGGGCGGCATCGAGCGCGTCTATGAGGTCGCACGCAACTTTCGCAACGAGGGCATCGACCGTTCGCACAACCCCGAATTCACCATGCTAGAGTTCTACGAAGCCTACGCCGATTACCACGTGATGATGACGCGCGTCGAGGAAATGACCGTCACCGCCGCCGAGACGGTGCTGGGCAAGCACACCTTCACCTGGGGTGAGCACGAGATCGACCTATCGCCCCCGTGGCGGCGGGTCACCCTGCACGACGCCATCGCGCAGTACACCGGCATCGACTACGACCAATACCCCGACCGCGACAGCTTGGCCGCCGCCATGCGCGCACGCGGCATCAAATTCGACGCGCGCCGCGCCTGGGGCCGCCTGATCGATGAGTTGAAGGACGAGATGTTCCGCTCCGGCGACCCCGCGCTGTTGCAGCCGATCATCCTCTATGACTATCCGCTGGATCTGTCGCCGCTGGCGAAGAAGAAGCCGGACGCGCCGGGCACGGTCGAACGCTTCCAGGTGCACTTGGCCGGGATGCAGCTCGCCACAGCCTTCAGCGAACTGAACGATCCGCAGGACCAGCGCGCCCGCTTCGAGGATCAGTTGCGCCAGCGCGAGGGCGGCGACGACGAGGCGCAGATGCTGGACGACGACTACGTCGAGGCGCTGGAGGTCGGCATGCCCCCGGCGGGCGGCATCGGCATCGGCATCGACCGCCTGGTGATGGCCTTCACCGGTCACGATCACATTCGCGAGGTCATCCTCTTCCCCACGCTCCGCACGCTGGAGTGATGGGGGCGGGATGGATGCGGAAGAGATTATCGCCGAGGTTGCCGGACGGCTGCGCACCGTACCAGGCATAGTAGCGGTAGTGCTGGGTGGTTCACGTGCCGTGGGGACCCATCGTGTCACCTCGGATATCGACATTGGCATCTATTACCGCGACACGACTGCTTTCGATCTGCTGACCCTTGCAGCGGTCGCAGCGGACCTAGATGACACGCACCGCAGCGACCTCGTGACGCCAATTGGTGGTTGGGGACCGTGGGTCAACGGCGGAGGTTGGCTGACGATTCAGGAAAAAGCGGTCGATCTCATCTATCGGGATCTAACGCGCGTCACCCATTGGACGAACGAAGCCATCGTTGGTCGCTTTGAAGCGCACTACCAATGGGGACATCCCCACGGATTTTTGACGACGGCCTACAGCGGCGAGATTGCCCATTGCCGTGTGCTGTGGGAGCGCGACGATACGATCAGTCACGTGAAAACGACGCTCGCCGCGTATCCCCCCGCGTTGCGAGCAGCGATCATACGCTATTGCGGCGGCGAAGCACGCTTCATGGCCATGGTAGCGCGGCATGGGGTACCACGTGGAGATCGCTCTTACACCACTGGCTGCGTTTTTCGCGCCATTGCTAGCCTGATGCAGGTGCTCGTTGCTGCGAACGAGCGATGGCTTCTCAATGAGAAGGGGGCGGTGGCATTCGCTGCGACCTTACCCATGACCGTCGAGCATCTCTCGGAGCGCGTCGACGAGATCTATGCGACCCTTGCGCCGGATATCCCATCGTTGCAGCATGCGGTGAACTTGCTCGATGCGCTCGTGGGCGATGTCGCGCGGTTGGTGGGCGATTTCTAGCCACGACGGGGTTTTGCGTGTCCCGCCTCACACGTTCACAGGCAGCGCACGGTCGCCCCAGAGGATGCCCACCACCGTCTTGCCGTCGGTGAAGGCCCCGCTCGTCGCCTGGCGCACGGCCTCGGCACGGGTGAGGGTGTGCAGCGCGTGCACCTCTTCGGTGTCTTGGATGCCCGAGACGCGCGTCAGCTTGGTCGCCAGATAGAGGTGATGCACTTCATCGGAATAGCCTGGCGAGGTGTAGTAGCGCCCCAGGAAGCGGACCTCGCCCGCATCGTAGCCCGTCTCTTCCAGCAGTTCGCGTTTCACGGCGGCGGCGGGGTCTTCGTTTGGCTGCACCTTGCCAGCGGGCAATTCAATGAGTGTGGTGGCCACGGCGTCACGATATTGCTCGACGAAGAGGAATTCGTCGGTCGCTTCCAGGTAGGGGATGATGACCACGGCGGGGGCGAGGGCGACGATCTCGCGCTGCGTTTCGGTGCCGTTGGGCAAGCGCACGTCATCGACGCGCAGGGTAAGGATGTGCCCACGATATTTCTCGTTGGAGCGGATGACTTCATTGGCGGGCGCGGATGGTCGCGTAAAGCTGGCGGGTTTCATATGGATGCCTCCTAGGGTGGGCGTGGCATCAGCGGTGCGCGGGGCGACGTCTGATGCGGTGCCCGGCGGGAGCGCGCGGAATGGAATCAACGTCGCGTTGTACACCCACAGATGCAGCATGAGGAATGCCAGTGCCAACGCCCCACCCAAGATCAGGCCCGTCGGCGTGGTGAGGGTCGCGTGCTCATCATACCCCAGCAGGAAGATTCCAGCGAAAAAGGCGGCGGCGTCCAGCACGGCGATCAGCAACATGGCATAGTAAAAGACGTTGCCGCGCCGATGGGTATCCGGCATGGTTTTGGGATTCCATAAGAAGGCGCGGGAGAGCGCCTCACCCTTGAAGAGGGTATTATTCGCGATGACGAACTCGCGGATGTAGTTCATCTCGATCACGCTGCCCGCCCACGCGCGGCGCAGCGCCATCAGTTGCAGCGAGATCATGCCGCCAATCGCCGCGATCAACCACAGCAGCGGCACGGCGGCGACGGCGATGCCCGGATTCGCGCTCACCAGCGCCACCACGCCCGACCCCGCCCCCCCCGCGATGAGCAGATAGAAGTTGACGATGGTCATGCGATGCTCCATCGCTTGCTCCGCCGTCCCCGCCGCGTACTCAAAGCCCTTTTCCAGCACCTTGTCGGGTTTCACGCCATCGTGCTGTTGCAGGTCTTGTGGCGACACCCGCATCGTGTTGTAGTCGGGCAAGGTTGGTGCTTTATACGGACTCGTCCAACTGATGAGGCTGCCCGCCAGCAGGAAAAGGGCGAGCACCGTCGCACCAACGGCGAGGGGTTGCGCTGCCCTCGTCTCCCCAAACACCCCCGTCGCGTCAGGGAACGCATTGATGGCGAATAGCAGCGCGGCGACCAGCGCCACGACGCCCGTCGTCCCGGCCAGCCAAAAACGGGCATGCCACACCGCCCGCGTATGCAATTCCTCTTTTGTTTTGGTGACGGACTTTGCCATGGATCGCGCTCCTCTTGCCAGAATCATACCCAAAAGGCAGGGAGCCGTTTTTTCCAAACTATAAGAGCCGAGCGTGTCATGCTCCCGCTGCGTGCAGCATAGCACGAAGACACGAGCCAGGCAACCGCGTCACAGCGAAATAAGGGGGATGCATAGATTGTGCAATAGTGCCACAGCGGGGAAGTAGCCTCCGCCACTTCCCCGCTGTGTAGCACACATGCCCCGTCGCACGTTACGGCGTGCTGTAGTCCGCCGCGAAGCTGCCCGCGAAGATGCCAGGGAGCGACTGGCGCGCCCAGGCCCCGCCCGTGGTGCCGGTGCGCTGCCACAGATACGCGGCGTTGTCGCGCCCCACCCCCACGATGAAGGTATAGCCCGCGCTATCCAGGTGGTCCACCAAGATGCCCGCGCCTAGCTGCAAACCGACGGAGGGCGCGCCCGCGTTCGTCCAGCCGCTGAGGCCGCTGTCGCTGGGGGTGGCGTTCAGGGTGTTGAGCCAGGCGGTGTGCGTGTCGGCGGCGACGCAGGTGAGGGCATAGCGTGCCGTCACGCCCGTCCACGCGACGCCGGGGGTGTCGGCACAGGTGGTGCGGAAGTTGCGCCACTGGCTCGTCGCCCCCGTGCCAACCGTGTAGAACGTATACCAATCGCTCTGGTCGCCGCGATACTGCGGCGCTTGCGCTAGGATGAGCAGCGTCGCGCCATCCGTCGTCATGGTGGGCGACGAGGCCAGCCCACCGCCGATCCACGCCCAGCCGCCCCAGTGGTTCGCGGCGACATTCAGCGCGTTGATGGCGATGCCGTTGCCCCCTGTGCGGCACGTGACGAAGAGGGTGGCTTGCGCGAAGGCGAGGGCCGGCGCGCCCAGGCACGTCGCGCCCGTGAGCGTCGCCCAGCCGCCGAACGCACCGCTCGCCAGGCTAGAGCGGCCATAGCGCAGCATGCCATCCGCGCCGATGCCCGCGATCCACAGCCCCCCCGCGCCGTCATCGGTCGCGGCGGGAGCGCCCGCGAAGGCGAGCGGGTCGATCTGTGCCCAACTGATGCCAGCACCGCTAGCACCCGGCGTGAGCGTCGCACGCCAATAGCGCCCATCCGTGCCGCGTCCCAGCGCGGTCACGTGTCCGGCATTCGCGGGTGGCGGTGGTGTGGTACCCGTGCCCAAATTCGTCAGGTAGCCGACCAGGGCCAGGCCCTGCATGCTGCCGATGCCCGAGGCGCGGTCAAAGCCCGCCGCCGCCACGTACCCCGCCGCGAAACCAGAGAAGCTATTGTCGCCCCCGGTGATGTCGTGAAAGGTCGGCGTGCCCGGCACGGCACCGCTGATGCCCTGCGCGTAATCGACATAGGTCGTGCCGCCGCGCGCCAGCCCGCCCTGCCCATTCGCATC
>JBBQSR010000253.1:0-5975 GCA_038234855.1 Ktedonobacterales bacterium
AGCTGCCCGGAAGTCAATACGCTGCAAATCGCCTTGCTCAATGTCGACCTGACACCGCAGGTGAGTGCGGCCCGCTACGAAGCGGCGATGGCGCAGTGCCACGCACGCCTGGCGCGCCAGGGCATCGACCTGAGCGCCTACACCACCTATAATAACGCGGCGGATGTGCATGATGTGATCATGGCGCTGGGCTACCCCGCGGTGGATGTGTATGGCGTGTCGTACGGCACGCGCGTGGCGCTGGAGATCGAGCGGTCCTTCCCGCAGCACGTGCGCAGCGTGATCTTGGATTCCACGGTGCCGACGCAGTTGCGCTTGCAGCCGTCGGTGGCGGGGGCGCGCACGCGCGTCTATGCCCAGCTCTTCGCGGGCTGCAAGGCTGATGCGACCTGCAATAAGAAATATCCTAACTTGCAAGCGACCTTTGATGCGCTGGTGACGCGGCTGAACGCGAAGCCGCTGCACTTCACGACGACAGACGGCACCTCAAAGAAGACGTATAGCGTGCTCTTCAAGGGGGTGGATTTCTATGATTTCGTCTGGCAGGTCTTCTATGTGTCGACCTTCATCAAGTACATTCCAGACATGATCCAGCAGGTGAGCACCGGCAACACGAAGCTCTTGGGGGCGCTCTACGGCATCCTCGGCTTCGATACGTCGACCAACCTGGGCGTCTATTACTCGGTCGAATGCGCCGAGGGCCTCCCCTACACCTCTGCGGGTGAGATCACCCAGGCCGACCGGGCCTACCCCGCCGCGGTGCGCACGGCGAACACGGTGTCGGACCTCACCGACATCGCCATCTGTCGCAATTGGCAGGTGCCCACCGCGCCAAGCTGGCAGTTGCGCCCCGTCTTTACCCACATCCCCACGCTGATCCTCGAAGATCAGTATGACCCCATCACCCCGCCTGCGAATGGTGCGGCGGCGGCGGCGACCATTCCCTCGGCCACGCAGGTGCGCTTCCCTGGGCTGGGGCATGGGGCCTATCTTTTCAGCGGCAGCGCGTGCCCGACGACGGTGGTACGCAGCTTCCTCAACGCGTTGTGGGCCACGACCACCTGCGTCGCGTCGATGCCCGGCCCCGCCTTCGTTTGATGACGGTCGTTGGCTGTCGGGGAGCGCCCATCCGGGTGGTACCCTGCGGCCAACCTTGACAGCGTGGGGTCTGATCGCTTATACTGGGGTGTACCTGGCGCATTCGTCTAGCGGCCTAGGACATCGCCCTCTCAAGGCGGAGATCACGGGTTCGAATCCCGTATGCGCTACCCCAAGCCCCGCGCCCGACTGCGATATGATACGCAGTCGGGCGCGGGGTTTTAGTGGCCCCATCGTCAGCGAGTGTTTCATAGATATCGAGCGCGTGGCGAGGGGAGAGCCAGCGGGTGAACCCGCGCTGGGGATCACGAAGCCCGCTGTCACGGCATGTTGCGCTAGCCTTCGCTGGGCAAGGTGCCAGCGGGTGTCTCGACCAGACGATGCATGCGGGCGAGGCGGTGGTGGGGGTCCAGCGCCAGTACGTCGCGGATCGTTTCGACCAGTTGATGCGGGCTGAGGGGCTTGTGCAGGTAGGCATCGACCCCGCTATAAAGGCCGATCAGTTCGTCGCGTTCCTGCACCATCGCGGTCAGCATCACCAGGGGCAGGTCGACGGTGGCGGGGTCGCCGCGCAGTGCTCGTGCCACCTGGTAGCCATTGAGTTCGGGCATCTTCACATCGACCAAGACGATGTCTGGGGCGGCACTATGGCACAGCGCCAGCCCTTGCACGCCATTGGTGGCGGAAATGACCTCATATCTGCCCAGCAAGCGCAGCGATGTCACCATCATCTCATTCAGACTGGGGTCGTCGTCGATCACCAACACACGGTATGCCGGGGGGGGAGTGGGGCTGGCCATGCTGCACCTCGCCTTTTCGGATGGGGGCAGCGACAGCGTCCGTGGCGTTGGTGCCCGATCTGCCCCCTATTGTATGCTGAAACCACCGCGAACTCAATAACCTCTTTTCCGCGCGCCGCCCCCGTTGCCGGGCATCGTGAAGACAGGTATCATCTTTGACTGATTCGCCGTTTTGCCCCTTGTCTGCCAGACGAAAACCAAGTACCATAGAGAGCACGTGAGGCTGCTGGCTCACGGATGTGCCGCGCCGATGAACGGTGCTCCATGGGGGCGGCTCACGCAGGGGCGGTGCGGTTGCGGGCAGGGAGCGCCACGAATGCCCATCAAGGAGGAACCATCCATGGGATTCTTTGCCGGTGAACTCGAACATGCCCTGCGAGCGCGCACCCATGCCAACGGCTCACCCTGGACGCTGCTGACCCGCGCCAGCCTGCACCCCCAGCGCATCGAACGGCTGAAACGCGCGGCGGAGGACATCAGCCTGACGACCACCCTGCCGCCCGACGTACAGCAACACCTCCGCCGCGAACTCGACTTCTCGCCGATGGAATGGGCGCGCTTGCAAGCCGCGCACGAGGCCGATACCTTCATGCGTCTCTTCATCGACCACCACTATCCCCTCGAAGAGGCGGTCAACAAAGCGAACGCGGTGTTTGCCAGCACGCTCAAGGATATGCTGGCGGCCAGCGCCCTCACCCATGACCAAGGCTTCGCGGCGGCGCTGGCGACGCCCCCACCGCCACGTGCGCGCCGCCAGTCGCCGCGCGGCACCGCGCGCGAGGCCGTCCCCGTCCATGCCGATGCTCACCGCCACGCCGAGGAAGACGAATAGCGTCAGCGACCACCATGGCGGCATGCGGCGAATGCTGCCCCTCGCCGCAGCGGCCCCACGCGACGCGTTTTCCCCCATGCCGGGAGATGCGCCGTGTGGGGCTGCCTTTGCTATTCAGGCGAAATTGGCGTAAGATAGAGGCGATTGACCCGCATGCGCCGCGCGCCGACAGGAGAGACATGGACCAGGCTCACATCCGCAATTTTTGCATCATCGCCCACATCGATCACGGCAAATCGACCCTGGCCGACCGCCTCTTGGAATTCACCGGAACGCTGACGAAACGCGAAATGAGCAACCAGGTGCTCGACCAAATGGACCTGGAGCGCGAGAAGGGCATCACCATCAAGGCCCAGGCCGTCCGCATGCGCTACGCCGCTGAGGATGGCCAGGTCTACGAGATCAACCTCATCGACACCCCCGGCCATGTCGATTTCAGCTATGAGGTGTCGCGCAGCCTGGCGGCGTGCGAGGGCGCGCTGCTGGTCATCGACGCCGCCCAGGGCATCGAGGCGCAGACGCTCGCCAACCTCTACCTGGCCCTGGAAGCGGATCTCGAAATCATCCCCGTCATCAACAAGATCGACCTCCCCAGCGCCGACCCCGACCGTGTGAAGGCCGAGATCGAGCGCATCATCGGCCTGCCCGGCGACGACGCCATCCTGGCCTCAGCGAAGGAGGGCATCGGCACACGCGACATCTTGGAAGCCATCGTCGCGCGCGTCAAGCCACCCACGGGTGAGCCGGACCATCCGCTGCGCGCCCTCGTCTTCGACTCGAAGTATGACCCCTACAAGGGCGTCATCGCGTATGTGCGGATGATCGATGGCGCGGTCAGCGGCGGCCAAAAGATGCTGATGATGGCGACGCATAGCACCGCCGAGGTGCTGGAGGTCGGCTACTTCACCCCACACCTGACCGCCGTGGGCACGCTGACCTCGGGCGAGGTCGGCTACATCGCCACGGGCTTCAAGGATGTGAAGGATTGCCGCGTCGGCGACACCATCACGCTCGTCAACCAGCCGTCGCACGATCCGCTGCCGGGCTATCGGCCCGCCAAGCCGATGGTCTTCGCGGGCCTCTACCCGGTCGATGGCCCTGACTATCCGGCGCTGCGCGACGCGCTGGAGCGGCTGCAATTGAACGACGCCTCGCTGATCTTCGAGCCAGAGAGTTCCCTGGCGCTCGGCTTCGGCTTCCGCTGCGGCTTCCTGGGGCTGCTGCATATGGAGGTCATCCAAGAGCGGCTCGAGCGCGAATATCGGCTGAATCTGCTGACCACCGCTCCCAGTGTGGAATACATCATCACACGCACCAACGGCGAGCAGGTAAAGGTCGACAACCCCGCCGACCTGCCGCCGCCGACCGAGATCGACGCCATCGAAGAGCCAGTGATGGATATCAGCATCTTCACGCCGTCGCGCTATATCGGCCCCATCATGGATCTCGTCACGTCGCGGCGCGGCATCTTCAACGAGATGAAGTACATCGAGGAAGAGCGCGTCCACCTGACCTATCGCATTCCCCTGGGCGAACTAATCATCGACTTCTACGATCAATTGAAGTCGCGCACCCAGGGCTATGCCTCGCTGGACTACACCTTCGCCGAGTACCAGACCGCCGATCTGGTGAAGCTCGACATCCTGGTGAATGGCGATCCAGTTGATGCGCTGTCGATCATTACCCACCGCGACAAGGCGTATACGCTGGGCCGTTCCCTGACCGAACGGTTGAAGGAACTGATCCCCCGGCAACTCTTCGAGGTGCCCATCCAGGCGACCATCGGCAGCAAGGTCGTCGCCCGCGAGACGGTGCGCGCCATGCGCAAGAACGTGCTGGCCAAGTGCTATGGTGGCGACATCACCCGCAAGATGAAGCTGCTGCAAAAGCAAAAAGAGGGCAAGAAGCGCATGAAGATGGTTGGCTCCGTCGAGATCCCCCAGGAAGCCTTCATGGCCATCCTCAGCCTCGAAGACAACCGCTGAGATGCATGCGCGCGGCGTAGCCCCTGGACGCCAAAAGGGCCAAGCGGGTACATCGGTACCTACTTGGCCCCCTCACTCTTTGTGAGCCGTGCGCTAGATGGCGCTAGTCGAGGTAATCTTTCAGGCGACGGGCGCGGCTGGGCTGGCGCAGCTTGCGCAGCGCCTTCGCCTCGATCTGGCGGATGCGCTCGCGTGTGACCTTGAACTCGCGCCCGACCTCTTCCAGGGTGCGGCTGCGGCCATCATCCAGGCCAAAGCGCAGTTGCAGCACCTTGCGTTCGCGTTCGCTGAGGGCGGTCAACACATCCTCGACCTGCTCTTTCAGCAATTGGTGGTTGGCGGCCTCGGCGGGCGCGGGGGCGGAGTGGTCCTCGATGAAATCACCCAGGTGGCTGTCGTCTTCCTCGCCGACGGGGGTTTCCAGGCTGACCGGCTCTTGGCTGACCTTGATGATCTCGCGCACCTTCTCGGGGGTGATCTGCATATCGAGCGCGATCTCCTCGAAGGTCGGTTCGCGGCCCATGTCTTGCAGCAGACGGCGGCTGGTGCGGATGAGGCGATTGATCGTCTCGACCATATGGACGGGGATGCGGATGGTGCGTGCCTGGTCGGCAATGGCTCGGGTGATGGCCTGACGAATCCACCACGTCGCATAGGTGCTGAACTTGAAGCCCTTGGAATAATCGAACTTCTCGACCGCGCGTAGCAGCCCGATGTTGCCCTCTTGGATGAGGTCCAGCAGGCTCATGCCGCGTCCGATATATTTCTTGGCGACGCTGACGACTAGGCGCAGATTCGCCTCGGCCAGCTTGCGCTGGGCCTCCTCGGCGGCGAAGACGATGGCGCGGTTGCGTTGGTTGAGGGGTTTCAGCTTCTCTTGCGCGCCCTTCTCCATCCGGCGGGCCAGCCGCACCTCTTCCTCGGCGGAAAGCAGGGGCACACGACCGATCTCGCGCAGATACATGCGGACGGGGTCATCGAGGCTGCTTTCCAGGTCGGCGACGACCAGGCCCAGGCTCTCGTGCGACTCCCAGCGGGGGTTCACCATCACATCGGCCTCGGGTTCGACGTCCCACACCTTATCGACGTGGGGCAGTTCGACCTCCTCGGCCACGAATGGCTCGTTCACCTCAGCGAGATCGGCGGGGCGGGCATCGGCCTCTTCGTCGAGCAGGGGGGCATCGAGTTCGATGGCGTCATCCTCATCTTCCTGGCGCTGGTTGCTCCAGCCCACGTCGGGCGTCAGGGCGGCCTTTGGCG
>JBBQSR010000254.1:0-5970 GCA_038234855.1 Ktedonobacterales bacterium
GGGGGAGTGGGAAGCGCAATGTTCCATCATGGCAGAAGGTCTCTTCTTGCTGCCCGCTTATGCGACTGGGCAAGAGCGCGATGAGGGACTAGCCCGCTCTGCTGTTACTGGCCCACTGGATTGGGGAGCCTTGCTCGTCCACCTTGCCCCGGTGCTCCAGGTCCAACCAACGGACTTCAATAGCTATGCGCGCCAGTGGAGTGTTGCTTGTTTGTTGGTCATGAGTATCGGGCAGATGCATGTCGGAGAGGCGGCAACCGGCAAGGCGGCCCAAGACGTCGCCTGGGATATCATCGCGCAACGCAAGGAAGTGCTTTTTTATCATCAGTACCTGCTGCCCTATGTCTGGGGCAGGCTCGAAATGGGAGACTACGGCCAGGCGTACCGCCAAGTTGAGCAGATTATGGGAGACCGCAAAGTTGCTGTTTCTCGGCCTCTTAATCCCACTATGGTCCAAACGCCGATGGCCACGGTCGATCTGAACCATGCCCTCTTGCAACTTACGGCGGCACAGCCTTTGCTGGAGGAAGCGACTGGGTTTGCCGCAGAAAAACCCGCGTGGGATCGCCTGCTGCCGGCGACTCGCTGGTGTACCCACTATGCGCTACTAGGGGATTGGTCGGCGGCCACGATAGCGGCCATCAATGCCCAAGCGGTGCGTGCCACCACCCCCACCCAACTCAATGCCTTTGACCTCGCGCGCTATTACGAAACCCAGGCATTGCTTCGCGCGGGGGAGCGCGAACGCGCCCAGGCCGATGCGGATGCGCTGGCGGCAGCCCTCGGCAACAACCGACGCTATCGCCTCATGTGGCTGCGGATGCAAGCCCTGCTCGACCACGACGCAGGCGACCATGCTACCGCCATCGCCCATCTGCGAGAAGCAACGGAACTCGCCGAAGCAATGGGGCTGCCCGGCGAGCAGTGGCCAGTTGCTGCTGCCCTTGCCGCCCAGTTCGCGCGCCAAGGCGACGTGGCGGCCTCACAACGGGCACTCGCCCAGGCAGAAACGGTCATCGCTGACCTGGCTGCCTCCATCACCGATGTGGCGCTCCGCGACCACTTCGTCCGTGAGGCACGGCAACGATTGCCCCAGGGGTAAGGCAGCGCGCGCGACGTGTGATAGCAAGGCGTTGCCCGCCACACCAGGACTGTCACGCTCATATCACACCCCCCTGGCACCCTAAGGGTGGAAGCAGTCGCGAAGACAGCACCACTGGGCCTTCGCCACAACGCGAGGCCCCCACGCACCGAAAGGGGCTATGTCATGAGTTCAGGAACGATCACCACCACAGATGGCGTCAGCATCTTTTACAAAGATTGGGGCACGGGGCAACCCGTCATCTTTAGCCACGGCTGGCCGCTCAGCGCCGACGACTGGGACGAGCAAATGTACCGCACGGCTAGCCAGGGTTATCGCGTCATCGCGCACGACCGCCGGGGGCATGGCCGCTCGGGCCAAGCGTGGGGCGGCAACGACCTGACGACCGTCGCTGCCGATCTCGCGCAACTCGTCGAGCACCTCGACTTGCACGATGTGATCGTGGTCGGCCACTCCACGGGTGGGTCAGAGGTGACGCGCTACGTGGCGCAGCATGGGCAGGGCCGCGTGGCGAAAATCGTCACCATCGATGCCCCCTCTCCGCTGATGTTGCAAACGCCGACCAACCCGAAGGGCCTACCCAAAGCGAATTTCGACCAAGTGCGCGCGGCACTGCTGCACGACCGTTCGCAGTTCTACCGCGATCTCAGTACCACCTTCTATGGCGCGAATCGTCCGGGGTCGCAGGTATCGCAAGGGGTCAAGGACGCCTTTTGGCGCTTGTCGATGCAGTGCAGCTTCGCGGCGGCCTATGACGGCGTGACGATGTGGTCCGAGACGGACCTGACCGAGGACCTCAAGCAGATCAACCAAATGGGCGTACCGATGCTCATCATCCACGGCGAAGATGACCAGGTCGTGCCCCTGGCCGATACCGCCGAACTGGCGGTCAAACTCGTCAAGCAGGCCACCTTGAAGATCTATCCCAGCGCGCCGCATGGGCTGCCCAAAACGCACGCCGAGCAGCTCAACACCGATCTGGCGACCTTCTTTAAGGACTAACCCACGCTCCCCCGGTGATGAGGTGGGTCGTCAGCGCTCCTACTTATGCGCATGAATCCACCCCATTGCTCATCTCATACCGCATGAACAGTGCATCTGCACCATCAAGGAGATGTCACCATGGCAACCGATCCTACGTCGCATGCGCCTGTGCCAGGCGATGGTCTCGCAGGCAAGGTCGAAATGCAGATTCAAGGGCAACCGACCTTGACGCTACACACGGGCGACCCCTTCCTCATTCCCCCGCGTACCCCCCACAATGCGCTGGACCTTGGTCCTGAAACAGGTCAGATGCTCTCGGTGTATCTGGTCGAGGTCGGTGCCCCGCCAGTGCGTTCGTGAAGGTGCCGCGAGGAAGAACCGATGCGTTTCATGGAGGTGACGGCCCCCTTGGCTCGGCTCGCACCATGGTGCGTTGCCCGCGCGCATGTCCGCGATGTTGGCAGGGGGGCGTCGCGATTTGCACGCCGTCTACCATGGAATACGCGAATCCTGGAGTCAAGGAATGGTGAAGGGATTCATTACCAAGCTCAAGCTCGTCAAACGCCAGTTATATGACCGCGCCTGGCTGGACCTGCTTCAGCTGCATCTCGTGCATCCCGTCTGAGGCCTACCAACAGGGCGGCGTGCACCGGGAACGACGATGAGACGTACATCGGCGCTAATAATATCAATGCCCTGCGCGGTTTCCGCGATGTCACCGATGCCTTGCAAGTTCTTTTGCCGCACTATATCTGCCGTCATCACGCGCTGAAAGATGTTTGCACCCAATTCAGCGCTCCCCATGGTGGTCTCTACGTCACCAGGCAATCGGCCTCGGCAATGCATGCGAATCAAGTCAATCTCCCCGTCAACCCGATATAATCCCGCCCAATTCGCACCGTCGCGTGTCGCGTGTTCGTGTGGGGAGGCAACGATGTGTTCATTGGCAACATCGTGAAGCTCGCGGTCAAAATAGTAGAGGCGCGTGCGATGAGAGATGCGTTCGGTATGTTCCGCATGGTCATCCATCACGATAGCGCCGACGCGCGCCAACCACAGTTCGAACGGCTCGGCCTTGGGGGACCGAACGGATTACACCAAGCGAAGCAATATTTCTGCGTTAGCGCAGTCGGTGGACTGCATACGTCCACGCGGATCAGGGAGTTTGAGGATCGTAATCCCCAAAGCCGTCACATCAACTTCTTCTTCATACAGCATGCTTGTTTTTCGAGGTCGGTCCAATAGCGACGCGGGTTTGGGGTCCCCGACAAAGGCATCGTTTGCTGACTCTACAAAAGTGGATCAGTTCCACTTGGCCCCATAAAAGCACATTGCCGATATTATCGGCAATGTGGCTGTCATTAAAGCGCCTGCCAACTCCGTTAAACTGATGTGTGATGGTGGCCACCGCACCAGGCACTGGCCACCACCTTGAAACGCTGAGCTACTTAGCGTACCGCCCACGTCACATCTACGGCGCTGGATACCCTGGGTCACTGTAGTTAGTTGGGGTACGGTTGGAGAAGCTGGTACAACTAGAGACACTGGGAAGCGACGAGTGCCAACTGCCACCGTATCCGGACTGTGCATCATAGTCGAGGAAATATGAGATGCCGCCGGGGTTATTATTCGTCCTGGTGGTGACGTAGACGAAACGCTGTACCGCAACGCCGTTGCTGAGACGGTACACTACCGAGTTGGTACAGAACGTGCCAACATAGGTATCTGGTGCTGGGGTAGGCGTATCGGTGGGTGTCGGAGGCGGCGTAAACGACGTCTCTAGGGGGGTGTAATCACAGGGATCAGCACTCCCATTGCCTAAAAGATAGTTGGTGCAGTCACCAAGGGGTTGATTCGGAGGATTCAGCAAAGTGCCATCTGGCGCGTACAGATTCCCATTGCCATCGGTGCAGGTCGCGCCATCTCCGATAGGATAACCTGTCTGACATTGACCATAGGTATCACCATAGGGGCCAAAATAGTGGGGAGCATCCGTCCCGTTAGGCCCACCAAAATCGGAGCACATCCCCGAGGCGGAATCAACCGCCGTTCCAGGTGTCAACGCGCAGGGCGTAGAACCGACAGCCGTGCCATCTGGCTGGACATAAGAGCCATCAGGATTTTGACAAAGTAACGTTGTCGTATCAACGGTGGAACCTGGCACGTTGCTACATAATGCATTCGCATCAGCAGCCAACGCGGAGGCCGCGCCAACGGGATCGCTATCCCCCCAAATTTTGTTCGTTATGGCGTTGTTGAGGTTGAACGCAATAATTCCCAAGCAATTGCCAGCGGTCACGGTGCCGATCAAGGAGCTATCTACCTTGCTGAGGGCATCGATGATGCGTGCGAGGGAAACGATTTGCTCAATCTTCAACTCGGTTTGAATGGCATCGTTTACGAGCAGGGCAATGCGGGCTGCACGAGCAAGATAGACCCCGCCCTCAATGAAGGCGGCGGGAGCCGCACCAATATAAATGATGGGAATACCCAATGCCGCTTGCAAGACACAATTGGTAATACCTTTTGCCAGCGGTCGATATTCCGAGGGAATGTTGATAAGGGGGGGATCTCCAGCATGCGCTTTTGGCGGATGTAAAAGCGCACCGGAGGCGAAGGCAACGCCACCCACCATGAGAACCGCCAGGAATGCGGCGATGCTCATCCGCGCCAAACGACGAGAGAACCATGTGGACACCGGTGAACGCATTGGTCATACCTCTTTCGCTGGTTTCTGAGGGAATGATCATTCCCGTGTTAGGCTCCTGTGCGGTTCTATTTGGAACCGCTTCCAAGTAGCCCTTACATTGTACTTGACTTTCTGCGTATAATCTTGGCTACAGTGCCACAAAAGTGCCACAGATGTGCCATGGAGGCTTTCAGGGGGGTCGATGATGACCATATTCCTGTCATTTGGTCGCTGGCTGAAGCAACAGCGTCAGGCGCACGGTTTTACCCAACAGATGCTCGCAAACGAAATGGGGTATGCGGTCTCCACCATTCGGAAGCTTGAGCAAGGCGAACGCCGCCCAACACAAACCCTGGTGACGGCGCTCGCTGCCGCGCTGTCACTGACGCCGGGTGAATTGCTCGGCCTATTCCATCTCGCGGAACTCACCCCAACAGCGCTGCCGCTGGCCATTCCCGCCGCCTATCGCCCACCATCCCTGCTGGCGCCCCTCGTGGGACGTGACCAACTCCTCGCCAACCTGTTGCATCAATTGGAGCCGCCAACAGGCCGCTGGCTGACGCTCACAGGCCCACCGGGTGTCGGCAAAACCCATCTTGCCACCACCCTGGCCCACCACATCGAGCGCAGCAGCCAGATCCCCGTCTTGTGGCTTTCGCTCACCGCCCTGGCCACCATCGATGATGTCTTGCTCACCCTTTCCATCGCCCTCGCGTCGCCACCACGCCACCAGCTTTTACCCGCGCTGATGGAAACCCTCTATGCCCGTGAACTCTATCTGGTGCTTGATAATTGCGAGCATTTGGTGCCACAAGCGCATGTCCTCATGGATCTCTTGATCCACGCGCCTCGCCTGCATTTCCTCGTCACGAGTCGGCGGGCATTTTCGGTGGTGGGGGAGCAAGATGCGGACATTCCGCCCCTGGCGACGCTCCCTGCTACGCCATCGACCTTGTCTGATGCCGCACTGCTGCTGGTGCAATGCATGCGCGTCGCCTTGCCATTGCCACCTGAGCACATCGCCGAGTATAACGAACTGGCGGCCACCACCGAGGGTCTGCCGCTGGCGCTCGAACTGCTGGCGGCGCAACGCACCATGACGGGGCCGCCATTCACCAACGCGCATGCCACACGTTCTCTGCGGCAAACATTGCCGCTCAACCTGATACGTTCTGGTCCGACGGTGGCGGCCATC
>JBBQSR010000255.1:0-5956 GCA_038234855.1 Ktedonobacterales bacterium
CTTCGCCCTGCTGCGGTCGCTGAATCAGCGATTGGGGCTGACCATCGTCACCGTCACGCATGATGCCGCCATCGCCGGGGCCGCCGACCGCACCATCGCCATCCGCGACGGACGCACCAGCACCGAGACGGTGCGGCGCGACGCCCCCATCGCCGCGCGCGACGCGCAGCGGGCCAGCGCCGTCATCGGTCTGCCCGGCACGACGCACCGCGAATCCGTCCTCATCGACCGGGTGGGACGGCTGCAATTGCCCAAGGAAGCCATCGACCGCATCCCCTTCGCTGGCCGCGCGGATGTGCGGATCGTCGGCGACCATGTGGAACTGTGGCCGGTGACGGATGATTCCATCGCGTTCGCCGACACGCAGCCGCAACGGCGGCTCCCACGCCAGGAGGCCTAAGCCCATGCAGATGAACGAAGCGCCAATCGTGGTGGAGGCACGCGGCCTGACGCGCGTCTTCCTGGCCAAGAGCGGCCCCGTGCAGGCGTTGCGCGGCATCGACCTGCGCATCCTTCCGGGCGAGATGGTGGCCCTGCGCGGGCGCTCTGGCTCGGGCAAGACGACGCTGCTCAACATCTTGGTGGGGCTAGACGACCCGACCGAGGGAGCGCTGACCGTGCTGGGCCACCCGCTGCGGGGGATGCCCGAGGCCGCGCGTGCCCGGCTGCGGCGCGAGGGCATCGGCATGCTCTTCCAGAACGCGCATCTCTTCCCCGCCCTCACCGCGCAGGAAAACGTGGAACTGCCCCTGCGGTTGGCCAAGATGGACCCGACGGAGCGCAACCGCCGCGCGAGCGAGGCCCTGGCGTTGGTGGGGCTGGCCGCGCGCAGTCGCCACCGGGGCACCGAGCTTTCGGGGGGCGAACAGCAGCGGGTGGCGCTGGCGCGGGCGCTGGTGCACGCGCCGCGCTTCGTCGTCGCCGATGAGCCGACCGGCAACCTCGACTCGATGACGGGCCGCACCGTGGTGGAACTGCTGCGCACCATCGCGCATCAGGCGGGCATCGCCTTTCTGGTGGCGACGCACGATATGACCGTGGTCGAGGCCGCCGACCGTGTGCTCGGCATCAGCGACGGACGACTGAGCTAGGGGGGCGATAGCAGGTGGTTGCCGCCACCCGCCACCCCTTTCCGTTAGCTAGCGAACATGGCTGGATGATGTGCATCATCCAGTCAAGGATAAATGGGCCACGCCATTTGGGTGCATCGGTCATTCGGTGTGGATGAGGTAGATGTGACGACAGCGCGTGCTGGCGCGTCTGAATAGAGAACACCGCCCACATAATCACAGGCGCTTACGGAGGGAGGCAACTCCCTCCTTTCCCTATTCTCGCGGTGTGATGGGTATCATACGATGACGACTATCATACAGCAGGGTCTGCCCCTGACCCCTCGGCGCGCGGCACAGGCCGCGCGCGTTTTGCTGGCGAACTCGGTCCTGATGATCTTTGGGTTCTTTACCTTCATCGCCGTATTCGCATTGCACTACACTAATGATCTGCGCTTCACGGCGGCGGTGGTGGGCCTCGCGTTGGCGTTGCGCCAATTGATGCAGCAGGGACTCGACATCTTTGGCGGCGCGTTCGCGGACCGCTTCGGCTATCGCTTCGCCATCACGCTGGGCTGCGCGATCCGGGGGATGGGCTTCATCGGCGTGGGCGTTGCGCACACCCTGCCGCAACTGCTGCTGTCGTGCGCGGTCATGGGCTTCGGCGGCATGTTCTTCGACGCGGCGGGCACGGCGGCGCTCTCGAATGTGACGGCCCCTGCGGCCCGCGCCCGCACCTTCGCCCTGCAAGCGACGCTCAATAACGTCGCGGCGGCGGTGGGGCCGGTGGTTGGCATCGCCATCTATAGCCGCTTCGGCTTCTTGCCGGTGGCCCTTTTCGCGGCGGTCGTCTTCTTTTGGATCGGCGCGCAAACAGCACTCTTCTTGCCGCCAGAGGTCAGCCGCGTGCCCGAGGTCGTGGCGGAACGCGCGCTGACGCCCGCGCAGATCTTCCGCGCGATCGTGCTGCGTCGGTCCTATGTGCGGGTCATCGCGTTGCTGATCGGTTTCTGGTTCATCATCGGGCAGGTGACGCTGACGGTGCCACTGCGCGTGGCGGCGGTCGACGGCAAGGGCGCGGTCGCGCTGATCCTGGGCCTGAACGCCTTCCTGGCGATTCCCCTGCAATATCCGCTGGTGCGTTTCGCCGAGCGCCATCTGACGCAGGTGCACATCTTGGCGGGCAGCGTCTTCCTCAGCGGCCTGGGATTAGTGATCATATTCTTGGCACCCAGTCTGGTCTGGCAGATCGTGGGCATCAGCATCACGACGGTCGGCAGCCTGGCGGTCGGTCCCATCACGAACGCCATCACGGCGCAGGTAGCCCCACCGCGCGCGATTGGCGCGTTCTTTGGCTTTTCGGCGATCAGCATCGGCCTGGGGGGACTGGGCCAACTGTTGGGCGGCAGCATCTATGATGCCCAGCGCACGCTGCACCTGCCCTGGTTGATGGGCGCGTTCCTGGCCTCCGTGACGCTCTGCATCGCCTTTCTGTTGTGGCAGGCACCCTCACCCACCAGCACGCCCAGCTATGATGCCAGCCATGAAGCGGTCGAAGATATCGCCTCGGAATCGGGCATCATACCATCCCCAGTGGGGTAGGGTCGGGGAGTCGGGGGCACGCGATCCCCTGTGGTGATGGCAACGGCGGGCGGGATTGGAACGGGTCGCGCAGAGATGGCGCGCGGTTCCAATCCCGCCCGTCGTCTTGCCGCTTCACCGAATGCGCGCCTCGACCCACCAGTGCGCTTTGGGCAGCCAGCAGGCACGCGGATCGGGGACCGGGGGGGCGGCCTCGGCGCGGGGATGCAGCGTCAACGACCAATCCGCCAGGTGAGGCCGCCCCAGAGCCGCCCACCGTGCGCTGGCCGCCTCCATCATCAGGGCGGCGGTCGCCGCGCCATATTCGACGCGGTGCAGGTGGGGGTGCTGCTGCGGGCCATGCAGCGCCAGGAAACAGGCCGAGTCGCCCTCTGGCGTGATGATGCCCACCGCCTGCCCTCCTAGCTCGCGATGGGGCGGCTGGGCGAAGATCGAGACGAGGCCGGGTTCGCTGAAGGCCAATGTGTAGCGCAAGCCTTCCAGTGTGCTGGGCGCGAGCGACGCGGTGCGGTGTGGCAGCGCCAGCAGGGTCGCGATCCGCGCGAGGGGCGGCAATGGCGGCTCCGCTACCAGGCGCAGCCCAGCGTCGGCCTCCAGCGTGAGCGTCATTTCAGGTCCAGCGAAGGCCCCACGTAGCCGAATGAAGCCACACGGGCGCAACGACGCCGAGCGCAGCCGCGCGCCGTCGCGCACGAGGGCCGCGCTCACCTGGGTGGTGCGGAGCGCCAGGGGCAGCACCAGCCGCCCGCCGTCGACGAGCTGGGCGAACCACGCGGGTGCGACATCCCAAGCGCCGACGGTGAGGATGACGCGGTCATAGGGCGCGCCCGCGGCCCAGCCCGCCGCGCCGTCGCCTTCCACCAGCATGACGCGCTCGGGGCCATAGCCTTCCGCCAGCAGATGCGCGCGGGCATCGCGGATGATCTCCGCGTCGATGTCGATGGTGGTGACGTGGCCATTGGGGCCGACGAGGTGCGCCAACAGGGCGGCGTTATAGCCCGTCCCCGCGCCGACCTCCAGCACGCGCATGCCTGGTTGCACGTCCAACTGTTCGAGCATGATGGCGACCATTGCGGGCTGCGACGCGGAACTGAGCGCGGTCTTGTCGGCATCCCACTTCGTGACGATGGCGTCATCGGCATAGGCGCGCTCCAGCGACACCTCTGGCACGAAACGGTGCCGCGCCACCGCGCGCATCGCCGCCGCCACGGTGGGCTGGCGAATGCGCCCCTGCCGTTCGAGCCGCGCCACCATCTGCACCCGCAAGAGGGCGTCGGGCGGCGTCGCGTCTTGGGCGTGCCCCTCGAATGCGAACATGGTACCGTCCTCCTGCCTGGTGGTTGAAACACCCACCACCTCGCAGTATATGATCTCGCGAGCACCTCGGGCTGCCAAGACGCCTCGCCGACGCCAGCAGCGGCGACGTCTGTAGGAAGTCTGTCCTCAATTGCGGAAAAGTTCATATCCATCTCGACGCTACAGATGAGAAAATGAGCGCGATGTGTTATGCTGCCAGCAACAAGCTATTGTCGTGCTACACTAGGCGCGCCTTGCATTTGCGCACCGTGCGGGTCGGGCGACATCCACCCCAGACGTGGTGCATACCATCCTCACAGACACGACGACGCTAAGGAAACGAGGAGAGATGATGGGCGATATGCAACGCCAGAGCGATGACCATGCACGGATTCGGCTGGACTCAACCGGGGTGCCCAACCTCGACGATGTGCTGGGGGGCGGGCTACCCCGTGGCGCGCTGACGATTGTGGTAGGGCCGCCAGGCAGCGGCAAGACGACGATGGCGAACCAGATGGCCTTCGCCGCCGCCGCGATGGGGCGCAAAGCCATGGTCTTCACCGCACTCTCAGAGCCGACCAATAAGCTGATCGCGCATCTGAGCACCTTTTCGTTCTATGATGGCGATCTGGTGGGCGACCGCGTCCAATTCCTGAGTCTGCAAAACTTCCTCGCCGATGGGCTGCAAGCGACAGGCGAGGAAATGATCGCCATGGCCTTTCGCGCGGGGGCGGGGCTGGTGGTGCTCGACGGCTTTCGCGGCATTCGGGGGATGGATGGCGACATGCAGGCGGCGCGACGTTTCCTTTTCGACGTGGGGACGACGCTGAGCACGCTGGGGACGACGACCATCATCACCAGCGAGGCTGACCCGCGCGATCCGTCATTCTTTCCCGAGGCCACCACGGCGGATGTCATCATCGGCATGCACTATTCGCTGAGTGGCGTGCAGCAATGGCGCGGCGTCGAGGTCATCAAGATGCGCGGTGCCGCGCCGCTCACGGGGCTGCATGGGCTGGGGCTGAGCACCGCAGGGGCCGTAGTGTATTCCCGATTAGAGGCACGCGTCACCAAGTCCTTCAACTATGGCGTGACGCCTATCGCCCCGGCGGTGACGAGCCTCCCCGCACCGGCGCTCCGTGCCAGCTTTGGCCTGGCCGAACTCGACGCCGCGCTCGATGGCGGGGTGACGCGCGGCACTAGCACCCTCTTGGTCGGCCCAGTGGGCAACGGCAAAACCTTCCTCTCGCTGCATTTCGCGCTGGCGGGGGCCGTGGCCGGCGAAGCGACGACCTATGTCGGCTTTCGCGAGAGCGTCGAGCAATTGCTGCAAAAGACGCAGCCCTTCGATCTGGGTCCGGCCCTGCAACGCGCCCTGGCCCCCGGCGGCAACCTGACGCTGCTGCGCTGGCCCCCCGTCGAGATGAACCCCGATATCGTGGCGGACCAGTTGCTCGACGTGCTGGACCGCACCCAGGCACGCCGCCTGGTGGTCGACAGCATCGACGAACTCTTCCGCGCCGTCAGCGACTACGCGTCCCAGCGCGTCCACAACTATATGGCCGCCCTGGTAGAAGAGTTGCGCCGACGCGGCATCACCGCCCTCTTCATCAAAGAGAGCAGCCAACACGGCAACAGCGACCTCGCCTTTACGAATGAGCCGATCTCGGTGCTGGCCGAAAACGTCATTCAACTTCGCCAGATCGATGATCACGGGCGATTGCACCGCATCGTCACGGTGCTAAAGACGCGCTTTTCCGCCCATGATAACGATACCCTGCGGGAATTCGTCATCATGCCGCCGATGGGCATTCAGGTGCTCAACCCCACGCAGAGCGCGCCGGGCATCCTCACCGCCCTCGCCGAAGGCGGTCCTCTGGCTAATCTGCCACACAGGGGAGGGCGTGGGCGGTGAGGATGCCCGGCGCGCTCTGCGTGGGGTTGAGCACCTGAATGCCCATCGGCGGCATGATGACGAATTCCCGCAGGGTATCGTTATCATGGGCGGA
>JBBQSR010000256.1:0-5954 GCA_038234855.1 Ktedonobacterales bacterium
AGGGGAGAATGCATGGGGAAAGGGTCGATATCGATAAAATTTGTCCCTTTGGGCTGAACTGGTCGAGGTCTGGGTTCCCCCTCTCCATCCGCAGATGGGGAGGGGGTCAGGGGGTGGGGCCGCGTCGCCGTTCGGCGTAGAACCAGGGGATCGCCAAGCGCTCGATCAGCATGACCAGCAGGAAGAGGGCGATGCTGGCGAGCGCGGTGACGGCGACGGCACCAATGACCAGATCCACCCGAAAGGCGGCCTGTTTCTGCCGCAGATAGACGCCCAGCCCCTGCTGCGCGCCGATGTATTCGCTGAAGATCGCGCCGACCACGCTATAGGTGATGGCGATGCGGATGCCCGAGAAGAGCGCGGGCAATGCCCCCGGCAGCCGCACCTCCCACAGGATGCGCGCCGCCGACGCGCCAAAGCCCCGGTACAGGCGAATCAGTTCCGGCTCGGTCGCGCGCAGCCCGTCCAGCCCCGCCACGGTGATGGGGAAGAAGCAGACCAGCGTGATGACGATGACCTTCGCCGTCAGGTCCGTGCCGAACCACAGTTGCAACAGCGGCGCGATGGCGACGATGGGGATGCTCTGCGACGCCACCAGCAGCGGATAGATCGCTTGCCGCACGGGGGCCAGCAGATCCAGCAGCGCCGCGCAGAGCAGCCCAAAGGCCAGCGCCACGCCGAAGCCGATGGCCGTCTCGCCCAGCGTCGCCAGCAACGCCGGTCGCAGATGCCCCCAGTCGCCCACTGTCACGCGCAGCACCTGCGACGGCGGCGGCAAGATGAGGGGATTCACCCCGCCAAAGACGGCGTACCCCTGCCACAGCGCCAGCAACACCGCCAGCGCCCCCAGCGGCGCCCCGACCCGCACCGCGTCGCGCCCGATGCCGCGCCACGACAGCGCGGCCATGCGCGCGGCGAGCTGGGGTGGCACCACGGTCGTTTTCATGGCCGTGCCTCCAGCATCCCCAGCAATTCGCGGCGCAGTTCCGCGAAGGTGGGGCTGGCCTGCACCGCCAGGTCGCGCGGGCGGGGCAGCCCCACCGGGACGATGCCGCGCACCGTGCCGGGCAGGGCCGAAAGCGCGATGACGCGATCCGACAGCAAGAGGGCTTCATCGACATCATGCGTGACGAGGATGATGGTTTGGCCGAGCGTCGCCCACGCTTGCAGCAGCCAATGGCGCAGATCCGCCCGCGTCAGGGCATCCAGCGCGCCGAAGGGTTCGTCCAGCAGCAGTACGGGGCCAGCCGCCAGCGCCGAGCGCACCAGGGCCACCCGCTGCCGCATCCCCCCCGACAGCGCGTAGGGGTACGCGCCCTCGAAGCCGCCCAGGCCGAAACGCGCGAAGAGGTCGCTGGCCCGTTGCCGCGCCACCGCCGCTGGCACGCCCCGCACGCGCAACCCCGCCATGGCATGGCCGAGTGCGGTACGCCATGGCAACAGCAGATCGCGCTGGGGCATCAGTCCGACGCGGCCCAGCCGTTCGCGCGCGGTCGTCGGCTGGCCGTCCAGCCATACCTCGCCCGCCGTGGGGGCGTCTAGCCCCGCCAGCACATTGAGCAAGGTCGATTTGCCGCCGCCGCTGGGGCCGATGATGCTGACGAACTCGCCCGCCGCCACCGCGAACGCGACATCGCGCAGCGCCAGCACCGCGCGCCCGTCATCCCCGCGATAGCTCTGGCTGAGCGCGTGCACGGCGATGGCCGCGCCACGCACCGTGGGCGCATGCTGGCTGGCTGGGGAATATTCCGTTGTGGTCATAACGATGCCTCTCATCGACGAGGGGCGAGATAGGATGAGAGGCATGAGGTGGCGCAATCCCTCCGCTGGCATTACCCAGTTCAGGTGTCACGGTCGGCGGCAGTTCGTCCGCCCTCTCAGCCTGGTTGCCCCAAGCTCCCGTCTCGCAGCTATTCGGTTGTGTGCTGCCCTTAACATAGCTTAACGCGAGTGTGAATGTCAAGCTGAGCGATCAGAAGCGTCTTTCTCGAACACGAAGGCCACGAAATCCCACGAAAAACACGAAAAGTCCCGATAGTTTTCGTGTTTTCGTGGATTTTCTGATTCGCGTGTTCGACAGAAAGCCCTATGATTGCGTCCTGCCCCTTCGCTGCGGTATGCTCAAGCCATGACTGAGACGACACGAGATATCGATGAGCTAGCGCGCGAGATCGTCGCGCCGTCCCCGAAGCGCGATCCTTTTTTGGCACTGCGCATCGCGGATTTTCGGCTGCTGCTGGCGGGGCGCTTCTTGGCGACATTGGGCGAGCAGATGCTGGGCGTCGCCGTCGGGTGGGAACTGTATCTGCGGACGCATTCGGCGCTGGCGCTGGGCATCATCGGGCTGGCCGAGGTGTTACCCATCATCCTACTCTCGCTGCCCGCTGGCTACATCGCGGATCGCTTCAATCGCAAGCACGTGATGATGGTGGCGCAGATGATCGCGGCGGTGGGGGCGCTAGGGTTGGCGGTGCTTTCCGCCACGCGGGGTGAGCTGCCCCTCTTCTATCTGTGCCTGATCTTCATCGGGGCCAGCGATGCCTTTAGCAGCGCGGCCAGCAGCTCGTTGGTGCCACAGACCGTGCCGCCCGAAGCCTTCGAGAATGCCGCCACATGGAGTAGCAGCTCATTTCAGCTCGCCGCCGTCATCGGTCCGGCGCTCGGTGGCGTCGTCATCGCGCTGCGGGGTGGCGCGGCGACGCTGGTCTATGTGCTGGATCTCGTCGCCATCGTCCTCTATCTCGCGTTGCTCCTCATCATGCGGGCGAATCGTCCGGTGGCGCGGACGCAAGAGACGCCGTCGCTGCGGGCGATGGGGGCGGGCATCAGCTTCATCCGTCAGACGCCGATCATCCTGGCGGCGAGCACGCTGGATCTCTTTGCCGTGCTGCTGGGCGGGGCGACGACGCTGCTGCCGATCTTCGCCACCAGCATCTTGCATGTCGGGCCGACGGGGCTGGGGCTGCTGCGTGCCGCGCCCAGCGTCGGCGCGGTGTGCATGGCCGTCGCGCTGGCGTTTCGGCGGCCATTTCGGCGCGCGGGGCGCACGTTGCTCATCGCCGTGGCAGGCTTCGGCGTGGCGACGATCGTCTTTGGGCTGTCGCGCAATTTCTGGCTCTCCCTCGCCATGCTGGCGGCCCTGGGCGCGCTCGACAACATCAGCGTCGTCATCCGCAGCACGCTCCTCTTGCTGCGCACGCCCGATGCCCTGCGGGGCCGCATCTCCGCCGTCAGCAATATCTTCATTGGCGCGTCGAATCAACTGGGCGGCTTCGAGTCGGGCGTGACGGCGGCCATCCTCGGCCCCGTCGCCTCGGTTGGCCTGGGCGGCGTGGGGACGCTGCTGGTCGTCGGCGCGGTCGCGTTCATCTGGCCTCAGATGCGCCGCCTGGGCAGCGTGCGCCCCGACGACGCGCCAGCGGTAGAGGGCTAGCACGGCCTAGCGCGGCACAACCCCGGTGAGCTGCATGGTGGCGCGGTCCGCTTGCCCATTACGGCGAGCGCACGCCGCCGCCGCGTCCCAGTCATAGACAAGCGCCACCTGCTCAACGCGCCACTGCCCATCCAGCTTTTGCAAGACCGCGTAGCGCGCATGGGGGCTGCCTGTCTCCATCGGGTTGGGGCCGTCCGCATATGCTGGCATGCCCACACTCCCTGGATTGACGATCAATTGCTGGGTAGCGGTGAGGATGACGCGGGGGATATGCGAATGGGCGCAACAAATCACCGGAGCGGTGACATCACGCAGGGTAGCTGCGATGGCCGCCATCGGCTGCAAACAACTGCCCTGTGGGGTCGGCACCTCGGTCAGGTAGGTGGCGTCAGAGGCGGGGGTGCCATGGCACAGCAAGATCTCGTCATCTACCACGCGCGTGGGTGGCAACGAACGCAGCCATGCCAGGTCTTCGGGGCCAAGTTGCCCACGCGTGTAGCGCAACGATGGCGAGGGTTCGGCATCGTCCTCGTAGACCTCGCGATCGCCGTTCCCCCGAACGCTGGGAATCTGCCGTTCGCGGAGGCGCTGCGCCGTCTCACGCGGGGCGAATGGCCCATAAACGGTATCGCCTAAATCCACGATCCTGGTGATGCCACGCCGTTCGATGTCCGCCAACACGGCATCCAACGCCCAAATGTTCCCGTGGATGTCCGCGATGACTGCCAAGGATAAAGCGGCATTCACAGTGGTTCTTCCTTTCCCGTCACTCACGATAGAGGCGTGGCCCCGTGTCGTTGCGCGCGGTGATGGCGTCGGTGCGGGCGCGGTCGGCGACGCTGTCGTGTGCGAAATATTCCTGCCACTTGGCGGGGGCGTCGTGGCTCTCGCCGCCGTGCCGGGTGATGCGCGCCCGCACGCGACAGAGGACGGGCGTGTTGACCGCGCTGCCCGCGATGATGACCTGCCCCTTCGAGAGCGCGGGCAGGTTGCGTAGCAGTTCATGGCCGACGCTTTCCACGGCGGTGGCGACGGTCTTTTGGTCCAGTTCGTTGACGATGCGCATGATGCACTGCGTCTGGCACTGGCTCAGCACATCGGCATCCAGCTTGCCGGGGCGCTGGCTGATGAGGCCGACGCCCATGCCGAACTTGCGCCCCTCGGCCAGCACCTCTTTCAGCACACGCGTCGAGACGACCTCGGTGCCCGACGGCGCGAAGTGGTGCGCCTCCTCGACCAAAATGAAGACGGGGTACGGCAGGAATTTCTCGTCGCCCGCATGCACCTTGTCGCGGTCGGTCGCCCGCCGCGCGTCATAGATGCGCCGCAGCACGGTGGCAACGATCACCTGCTGGTCGCGCTCGTCGATCTCGTTGATCTGCAAGACGGTACATTGGCCGGGCTGGCAGATCTCGCGCAGCTCCAGGTGATGGCTGGGGCTGAAGGTCATGTCGTTGTCGACGAAACGCTGCTCGATCTTCCATTCCAGCGCGCCGACGGTGGTGGTGTCGTCGCGGTCGCCCTCCTCGCCGCCCGCGCTCTCTTTGATGGCCTTGATCAGGTCGCGGCCATCCCATTGCTGGCCCTTGTGTTTGTCGCGCACCAACTTATAGCCCTTGGCCAGCAGGGCTTGCTGCTTGTCGGTCATCTCGGGCAGCAGGTAGCGCATGTCGCCCAGCGTCAGTGTTGAGATGCGCACCTTCACCTGATCGTGGCGAAAGACGCGCGTGGCGGGGCGATAGACCTCGCGCCCATTCGGCGCGTTCGCGGCGAATTCGTCATGGTTGGCGATATCCGCGAAGGTGCCATATTCGCCATGGGGATCGATGATGACGACGGCGGCGCGGTTATAGGGCCGCATCAGTTCTTCGATCAACACGCCCGCCAGGTAGCTCTTGCCCGCGCCCGTGCTGGCGATGATGGCGAGGTGCGTGCTCACCATCTCGCGCACATCGATGATGATGGGCACCGCCCCTGGCGCGCGCGTCAGCAGATCGCCCAGGTGCGCGCTGCCCACTGCCCCTGGCTTGCGCTTGCTCAGCACCTGCGCCAGCATCGCGTCATCCGCCAGATAGATGGGGCGGCCCGACTGCGGCGGAATCCACGGATTGATGAACGCGCCCAACTGGTCGTCGTAATAGCCCATGATGTCGACGCGCAACTCGAAGAGGTCATTCGCGCTGCGGTCAAAGCCGACCAGCGCGGCGACCTCGGCGGGCGGCACCGAGGGTTCGGCCAGAAAGGTGTCGGGGTACTGCTGCACCGACCGCCGCTCGGTGACGCGCCCGATCACCCGTCGCGCGTCGCCCCCACCCGCGCCCAGCGCGTACCAGACATATTCGCCCGTCTTGAGGATCTGGTCCTCATCGCTCGAAATGCAGGTATATTCGTGGGGCGTTTCCCCCGGTCCCTTGGTGATCCCCACCGCCTGCATCATCGCCGCACCTACTTTCCACCAACGTCACTTATGAAGAAAAAAGAGAGACGCGAGCACGGAGGACACGGAATCTTTTCACGGAAG
>JBBQSR010000257.1:0-5950 GCA_038234855.1 Ktedonobacterales bacterium
TGGGGCGGTCGGCCATCCGCGCGGCCAGTTCGTCGAAGGTCGCGGCGGTGTAGGTGCGCGCCTTGCGGAAGGCCAGCGCCGCATCGTACATCCCCTGCTGAATCTCGGCGAGCAAGGTTTGCGCGCGGGCGGCGAGGTCGGCGCGCGGCACGAATTCCTTGGTGCGGTTGTCGCGCCGCACCAGCACCGCCTGGTCCTTGCTCACGTCTTTCGGGCCGATCTCTAAGCGCAGTGGCACGCCGCGTAGCTCCCAGTCGTTGAACTTGAAGCCGGGGGTTTGGTCGCGCCAGTCCGATTTCACACGCAGCCCCGCCGCGCGCAGGTCGCGTTCCACCGCCGCCACGGCGTCGGCCACCAGGGCGCGCTCCTCTTCCTTGCGCCAGATGGGCACGATGATGACCTGGGTTGGCGCGACGCGCGGCGGCATGCGCAGCCCCGATGCGTCGCCATGCACCATGATCGCCGCTCCGATGAGACGGGTCGAGGTGCCCCACGAGGTCGTCCAGGCCAGCTTGCGCGTGCCATCCGCATCGAGGAATTGGATGTCGAAGGCGCGGGCGAAGTTTTGCCCCAGGTTATGCGAGGTGCCCGCTTGCAGCGCCTTGCCGTCGCCCATCATCGCCTCCATCGAATATGAGCGCAGTGCCCCAGCGAATTTCTCGGTCGGCGATTTGCGGCCCTGGATGACTGGGATCGCCAGTTCCTTTTCCACGAAGTCGGTGTAGACATCGCTGAGGATCATCCGCGTCTCGGTTTCGGCCTCGGCCTCGGTGCGATGGACGGTGTGCCCCTCTTGCCACAGGAACTCAGAGGTGCGCAGGAAGGGGCGGGTGCGCTTTTCCCACCGTACGACGTTGGCCCACTGGTTGTAGAGCAACGGCAGATCGCGGTACGACTGCACCCACTTGGCATAGGTATGGCCGATGATCGTCTCGGAGGTCGGGCGCACCGCCAATGCCTCGGTCAGCTCCTCGCCGCCGCCGATGGTGACGACTGCCAGCTCCGGCGCGAAGCCCTCGACATGCTCGGCCTCTTTTTGCAAGAAGCTCATGGGGATGAAGAGCGGGAAGTAGAGGTTTTCGTGCCCCGTCGCCTTGATGCGGTCGTCCATGCCGCGCTGGATGGCCTCCCACAGCGCGTAGCCATACGGCTTGATGATCATGCAGCCGCGCACAGGCGATTCATCGGCCATCTCGGCCTTATAGACGACGTCCTGGTACCACCGGGCGAAATCGTCATCCTTATCCGCAATGTCTTCCACGAAGCGTGGGGTTTGCTCCCCGGTCGCCGCCGCATCTTGCGAGGCGTCGTCTTGCTGAGCGGTTTTCTTTTTGGTTGCCATGGGTGTGCCTCCTTGGGACCCTGAGGGCAACAAAAAAACGCCCCCAAGAGTCGCGTCAATCGACTCCGAGGACGATACGAACCGTACCGCGATACCACCTCGCTTGAGCACGCGCGCAGATCGCGCTCGCTCCCCTCTGCCCACAACACGTGTGGCGTCAACAGCGTAACCGGTGGACGGGCACCGGGCGACCCTCGCGGGCGCTGACTGGCAGGTGGGTTCGGCTGCGGAGGGGGTGTGCCGCCTCGCACTGGCGCGGCTCGCTGGTGGCCCCTCGCGGCAACGTACTGGTCCTGCTTCACGGTCATGATTATATGATTGTCTAGAGGTGAGTGTACGACCGATAGGGGGAGGGTGTCAAGTGCGGCAAAAATGTACACACCCACATTTTGGAATGACGACCCCTTGACCTTACCGTTACGGCAAAGTTTTACCCTCTGAGCAGGACACTTTGGCTGGAGGATATGGGATGTTTCGCATCGGCGAATTCTCCATCATCGCGCAGGTATCGGGGCGGCTGCTGCGCTATTACGATGAAATTGGTTTGCTCAGCCCCGACCACACCGATCCACAAACGGGGTACCGCTTCTACAGTGCGGGGCAACTGCCGCGCCTCAACCGCATTTTGGTCTTGAAAGAGCTAGGGCTATCCCTCGACCAGATCGCGCGCCTACTCGACTATGATACCTCGGTCGAGGAACTGCGCGGCATGCTCGCCCTACGCAAAGCGCAAATCGCGCAGTCCATGCAAGAGGATCTGACCCGCTTGCAGATGGTCGAGGCGCGGCTTGACCAGATCGCGACTCATGGGCAGATGCAGGAACCCGATGTGATCCTCAAAGCCATCACCGCGCAACGCTACCTGGCCCTGCGCGAGGTGTTGCCGGATATCGATGCCGTGCGCCGTCTCGTCAGCCGCGTCGCCTCGGTGTTGCCAACGATGGTGAGTGCGGGCAGCCTGGGCCAGCTTGCCATCGTGATCCACTCCCCGATGTTCGACCCCGAAGCGTTTGACCTTGAGGTGGGGTACCTGCTCACCGGGAAAGCTCCCGCAACGGTACGGCTCTCGGAGGAACGGGTGCTGACGCAACAAGCGTTACCCGCTGTGGCAACGATGGCGACCGTGGTGCATGCGGGGCGGGTGAATGACACGCACCAGAGCTATAGTCTGCTGGGCATTTGGGCGGAACAACATCAGTGGCAGATCGGCGGGGCGGGGCGGCAAATGCTGATGCAACTGCCGCAGCCAGGTCAAGATGACGCGGTGATCGAGGTCCAACTTCCCGTGCATCGCGCCGACGAAAATGGTGGCTCTTGACTTTGACGTAACGGCAAGGTCGTATCCCTTTGAATGACCGCAACGGCGATCACCACCCCACCATCTGGGACCACCGAAAGGCACTCCAATGACCACGCAGACAACCAGCACAAAGTCCCTCATCAGCGCTACAGACTGGTTCGCGGGCGGCCAGCGCGTCGCCTATGATCCCACCAATCACCTCATGCTCAGCGAGACCGCTGCCGAGGGTGTTGCCCCCCTCTTTGTCTTTGAGCGCGTCGCGGGGGCACCCGATGCCGCAACGGATAGCCGTTGGCTCACGCTGATGCCCGGCTTCCCCGATGGCTCGTATGGATACGCAGCCATTGATGAGGCTTTGGGTGCCGAGCTGACCCCACGTTTGTTCATCGAGTACGTTGGCCAGGGCGACTCAGACAAGCCACGGGACTATCCGTACTCGACCTTCGAGCGCGCCGATCTCGTTGAGGCACTGTGGGGTGCTCATGCTGTGTGCCATACCTTGGTCGTGGCCTTCGACTTTTCTTCGTTGGTCGTGCTGGAACTGTTGGCGCGTCAAGAAGAGCGACTCCGCCAGGGGGAACCGCTCACTACCCGCATCGAGTCGGTCTTCATAGTGAATGGTGGCCTCTTTGCCGATGCCCATTCGCATCCTTGGCAATCGACGCCATTGCTCAAGACGTCCTTTGGCGCGATGGGGATGCGTTTTGCCCAGCGTTCCCCCGCACTGTTTACGCGGATTATGCGGACAGCGGAGATGTTTTCCGCTGACTACGGCGTCTCGCTAGCGGAGTTGCGCGAGGAATATGCCGTTATCACCCGACGAGATGGGGCAGCCTTCGTGCATCTGGGGGCCGGATTTGTCGATGAGCACAAAGCCAATGCCGAGCGATGGGATCTCGCCCGCCTCTATCATGCGCTCAGTAGCACCGTCGCTTTTTGCATCGCTGGCAGCGTGGAAGACCCGTATGAGCCGAAGCAGATTGAAGCCGCCCGCGAGCGACTCGGGGCCGAAGGCCTCGCGATTCGCGCCTTTCCCGGCGGCCACATGACCACGTCGGAGCATCCCGAGATCTTCGCCGCCGCCATCAGCGAGCTTGCCGACGAGTGGCGCGCTCGCGTTTAGCCGCTGGCACCGCGATCCTGCTAATGCGCCCTTTGCTCCCCGCCTAATCTTATTTATCTCGCCGTATCGCTTGCATGCGGCCCACCGTTTCTGACTCTGAAGGAGGCACATCATGACGACCATGGACACACTGACTGAGCGTAACCATGACTTCGCTGCCCATCACTTTGCCCCAGACTTGGCTATCATGCCAACGCTGCGGACGATGATCCTCAGTTGTGCCGATCCTCGCGTTGACCCAGCACATCTGTTCGAGCTTGCATCCGGTGAGGCGGTCGTGCTGCGTAACGTGGGTGGACGCATCACCCCAGGAACGCTGCAATTGATGCGGATGCTTACTCAGGTGCCGACGGGAAACAGCGCCGCAGCCACTGCCCCATTCAACCTCATTGTGTTGCATCATACCGACTGCGGCATCACGCGCCTTGCCAGCAACCCCGCGATGATGGCCGATTACTTTGGGGTCGCCCCTGAAGATCTGCCCACCAAGGCGATCATGGACCCGCGCGCTGCGGTTGTCGTTGATGTGGCCGTGCTGCGGGCGAACCCTGCTTTACCCGCCGCTATCCTCGTTTCCGGTGCGGTCTATGATGTGGCGACGGGCCTGGTTGAGATCGTCGTCCCACTTGTTCCCCTGCGTGCCGGGGGCGAAAGCGCATAGCCGTTCTCCCTACTTCCCGATGAACCCGTGAAGATATCGGAGCTATAATAGAGCACGCCCGCTTCATCTTTATGAGGCGGGCGTGTGTAGTGAATCAAGGGAGCGTCAGGCGCGGATCTCTTCGACCAATGACAGGTTGAGGAAGAGGTCGCAGCTTTGGCGCAGGATGGCGGCGGTGGATTCGTCGAAGGCGGCGACCTCCACGCGGACGCCGTGGTCGGCGCAGTAGTCCAGCACCGGCAGGAAGTCGCTGTCGCCGCTGACGAGCACGATGGTATCCACCGCGCCCGCGTCGACGATGCGCACGATGCCCATGCAGATGTCCAGATCCAGGTCGGCCTTCTTCGCGCCACTGCTGAAGGTCTTGTAGTCCTTCGTGGTGATGCGGTAGCCCAGGCCCTTCACGGCAGCCAAGAACTGCTGGTCGGCATAGGGGTCGGGGCTGGTCGGCGCATACGCATGCGCGCGAATCAGACGACGGTCGCCCTTGAGGAATTGCAGCAGTTTGCCGAAGTCGATGGGGATGCGCATGCTGCGCGACGAGTACAGCAGATTCGCCACATCCACATAGACGCCGACGCGCTCGGTGGAGGGCATGGCGATGGTGATGCTCGGCGCGGAGCCGTGACGGTGCTGCTCGGCCAGCAGGCGATCCGTCTGCTGCTGCAAGGCTTCGGCGATGACCGAGCCCAACTGATTGGTCGAGATGGGCGCGCCCTCGTTGCGCGCGAACCGCGAATGCGCGGGCGCGGTGGGCGAGCGATATTCGCTGGCGACGCCACGCGACGTGGGACCGAAGCCCCGTGCGTAGGACGGCTCGGGCGAGCCATAGGGCGACGGATCAGCGACGGGCGGCTGTGGTGCCGGGGCGGGCGTCGGCGCGACGTAGCTCGTCTGTGGCTGGCGCGGCGCGGCAGGCGGGGCGCTATAGGTCGCGACGACCTGCGGCGGCTGCGCGACGACCGTGGGGCGCTCTGGGCGGACCTCCGTGTGCTCTACCTCGGGGGCCTCGTCGAGCGCGTCGGTGTGGTGCCCGTTGCCATTGCCATTGCGGCCACCACGGCGACGGCGGCGGTTGCGGCGTTCGCTGGACTGCGCGCCGTAGTCGTCACCGCCATTGCTGATCTCTTCCAGCGGCTCTTCGGCCTTCGGTTCGGGGGCCGCGACAGGGATGGGTGCCGGGGCGGGCGTCGGCACGAACGCGGGTGCCGGGTTGTAGGGGACCGCCGCCGTCAGCGAGGGCGTCGGGCGCGACGATCCGGTGCGCGGCAGGGTGATCTCTTCGGGTTCGACCACGTGCAACGGGGCCGAACGGGCGAAGGCGGGCGTGGTGGTCGGGCCATTCGTCAGCGGCGCGGTGGGGCGGGGGGCCTCGGTCGGCGGATTGCTGACCAAGGGCCGGGGCGCGACCGCTTCCGGCGGCGCGGGGGCCTCGGTCGGTGCAGGGGCGGGGCGGCTAAAGAGGCGGCTAAAGGCACCGCTACGGCGCAATTCGCCAGGAGGAACCGGGGCCGGAGCCTCGGC
>JBBQSR010000258.1:0-5950 GCA_038234855.1 Ktedonobacterales bacterium
CAGCGGGTTGGGCCGTGGCTGCCCCATCTGTGCATGGATATGGCATACTGGTGGTAGCCCCATCAGGAATCCGCACCCCCAACAACGCCGAGGAGGGACCGCATGCTGCTTGAACGGGAATCCCTGCTCGACGCGCTGACCCAGGCACTTGGTCAGGCGACGGCGGGGCATGGGCGCACGGTGCTCGTGACGGGCGAGGCGGGCATCGGCAAAACGTCGCTGGTCGAGCATTTCGTGGCTCAGCAGCCGACCGCCACGCGGGTGCTGTGGGGCGCGTGCGAGGCGCTCTTTACGCCGCGCCCCCTTGGCCCGCTCTACGACATCGCGCCGCAGATGGGCCGCGCGTTCCGCGATCTGCTTTTGCCAAATGAGGCGCACCGTGCGGCGCTTTTCGCGGCCTTCTTGCAGGATCTGTGCGACAGCCCCCTCCCCAACCTCTTCATCATCGAAGATGTGCACTGGGCGGATGAGGCCACGATGGACCTGATCAAGTTTCTGGGGCGACGGCTGCATCGGTTGCGGCTCTTGCTGGTGCTCACCTATCGTGACGATGAACTGGGCGCGGAACATCCGTTGCGGCTGGTCATCGGCGACCTGCCCAGCACAGCGACACTGCGGCTCAGGCTGCCGTCGCTCTCGGCAGCGGCGGTCGCGCGGTTGGCCGCGCCGACGGGGCACGACGCCGCCGACATCTACAACACCGCCTGTGGCAATCCCTTCTTCGTGACGGAACTCTTAGCGGCGACGACGATGGAGGTCCCCGCAACGGTGCGTGACGCCGTGCTCGCCCGCGCGGCACGTCTTTCCCCGTTGGCGCGGTCGCTGCTGGAGGTGGCGGCGGTCATCCCCAACCGCATCGAACCCTGGCTGCTCGACGCGGTCTGCCATCCGGCCCCCACGACGCTGGCTGAATGCCTCACTAGCGGGATGTTGCGGCTGGAAAAAGAGGTCATGAGTTTTCGCCACGAACTGACGCGCATGGCGTTGGAAAGCGCGCTGACCTCATCGCAACGGCAAGCGGCGCATCTGCGTGTGGTGCGGGCCTGGCTGGCACACGAGGTCGTGCCACCGCACTACGCGCGCGTCTTGCACCACGCCGCCCAGGCCCAGGATCGCGCGTTGGTGCAGCGATTCGCCCCCCTGGCCGCGCAGTATGCCGCCCAGCATGGCGCGCACCGCGAGGCGGCGTCGCACTACGCCACCGCGCTAGAGCATGCCGCTGGTCTGCCGCTGGCCGAGCGCGCGACGTGGCTAGAGGCGCATGCCTATGAATGCTACCTGACTGGGCAGATGGCCACGGCAGAGGCATCGCGCCGCGAAGCCCTGGCGCTGTGGCAGCAAGACGCGCGGCGCGACAAAGAGGGCGACAATCTACGCTGGCTGTCGCGCCTCAATTGGTTCCTGGGCCGGTCCGCCGAAGCCGAGCAGTACGCGGCGCAAGCGGTGGCGGTGCTCGAATCGCTGCCCGCCACGGCGGAACTCGCCATGGCCTATAGCAACATGGCCCAGCTTCGCATGCTGGCGGCGGATGTCGCCGAGGCGGTGGTGTGGGGCCACCGCGCCATCGCCCTGGCCGAGCGATATGGGGATGTGGTCACGGTGGTGCACGCGCTCAACAACATCGGCACGGCGGAACTGCAAGCGGGCGACGCGACGGGTCGCGCGACGCTGGAGCGCAGCCTGGCCCTCGCCCGCGAACACGAGCTAGAGGAGCACGTGGCACGTGCCTATGCGAATCTCGTCAGCACCGCCATCGTCTGGCGCGACTATGCCCAGGCCACGCGCGACCTGGCGGATGGCATCGCCTACACCACCGAGCACGACCTGGATGCCTGGGTCAACTATCTGCGCGCGTGGCAGGCCCGCGCCCTCCTCGAAACCGGACACTGGGACGCGGCTGCGCGCGAGGCGAATGCCGTGCTGAGCCATCCGCTCGTCGCGCCGATCAGCAAGCTCCCCGCGCTCGTCGTGCTGGGGCAGATCCGCATGCGGCGCGACGACCCCGGCGGCTGGCCCCTGCTAGAGGAAGCGCACGCGATGGCGCAACGGACGGGTGAATTGCAGCGCATCGCGCCCGTCGCGGCGGCTCGTGCCGAGGTCGCGTGGCTCCAGCACCAACTGGATCGCTGTCAGCAGGCGGTGCGGCCCGCCTTTGCCCTGGCCGTCGAGCGCCCGAATCCGTGGGATCTGGGCCTGATGGCGTATTGGCTGTGGCGTGCCGACGCGCTGCCGGTGGTGGTGCCCGCTATCGCGTCGCCCTTCGCGCAACAGATCGCGGGTGATTGGCAGGGGGCGGCGCAGAGCTGGGCACAGCTTGGCTGCCCCTACGAGCACGCCCTGGCGCTGGCGGACGGCGATGCCCCCGCCCAACGGCAGGCATTGGCGCTGCTCGAAGGGCTGGACGCGCGCCCAGCGGCGGATCTGGTGCGCCAGCGGCTCCGCGCGCAGGGCGCCCGGCAGATCCCACGCGGCCCCAGGGCCACCACGCAGCAGAATCCACTCGGCCTCACCAATCGGCAACTCGAAGTGTTGGTGCTGCTCGCCAGCGGTCTGCCCAATGCGACGATTGCCCGCCGACTCTCGACCGCGACCAAGACCATCGATCACCACGTTTCGGCCATCTTGCTCAAGTTGGGGGTGCAGTCGCGGGCCGAAGCCATCGCCAAAGCCTATCAGATGGGCATCATCGCGCCAGCGGTGCCCACTAATATGGGGAAGACCATTTCATAATATAGGGAATGTCCCCGATAAAAAATATCCCATCGCATTTTATAGTCTAAGGGGTCTGAACACCCTGAGCTCAGACGACCCGCAAAAGGAGACACACTATGGCACGCTATCTCGTCGAACGCACCTTTCCCGAGGGGCTGAACATCCCCGTCAATGACGCGGGTGCGGAAACCTGCTCACTCGTGGTCCTGAACAATTCAGAGGAGCATGTGACGTGGGTGCATTCCTACGTCACCCCTGACAAGAGCAAGTCGTTCTGCATCTATGACGCCCCCAACCCCGAGGCGATCCGCCAGGTGGCCCGCCGCAACAATCTGCCCGTTGATCACATCACCGAGGTGATGGTGCTCGATCCCTATTTCTACAAATAGGGGCTAGCGTCAGCACACGGCTGTGCTCGCTTTCCAGGGGACACGACGACGCGCGGCATCTTTGCTCGTGCTGTCATCGTGTCCCCTGGTTTTTTTTACGCGTTGGCATTCCCTATGAGGATTCAGGGTGGAATGGTATCCGCTAGAAAGGGTTGGGACACCCAAATGACAGGCCGCCTAAACACGAGTTCCCATCAATGATGCAAAATTTGCACAACCAGTTGATACCCTATGGGGCTAAAGAGGATGATGGGCATCAACCATGCCTCAGATCGCCCGACAATGTGGCTGATGTGCGCGGCGCGTCGTATGGTAGGCAAGGAAACGACCGCGCGATAGTGTGCCTCTTTACCGAGTGCCGATCCGCCCAGTGCGAACACCCATCCGCTACAGCACAAGATGATGAATAGGGAGATGATGATACCCCCACCAATACCCAGTAGCGGGAGCGCACCAGTGGTTTTGGGGTAGGGCATTATGACAAGGATGGCTAGCGTCCCACTCAGGATGGCAAAACTTTCCATCATATAGGCCCCGATTGTATACCCTAAACCATCACGATTGGGTGTTGCGGTAGCCACTGCACACCTCCTGCTTCAATCAGCCCATATATTGGCATGCACTGACATGACTCAAAGTATGTACGATGTAAACCGCGTATACTTCTCATACCGGATTTGGAAGCAGCATCTCCAAGTCGTTTGGCGACTTACATGAACGGTTGACTTGACAACATGTGCTGCCTACTCGGCTGCCGAAAGATGAGTTTGTCACAATGCCGCAAATATGCCTATGCTGTTACAGATCGAAACTGAGGAATGGCGCCATCTATAGGCGACCGGGCACTGAAACGCTGTTACAGCTTGGCTCCTTGCAAGTCGCATTGATGCCGAATGGTGGGATCACCGCCTCTACAGCCACCCGCGCTTGATGGTGCCGGAATAACGAGAAAGGATGCTGCCATGGGTGATGTTACTGCCGCTGACCCCCGCGCGCTGGCACGGCGCATCGCCGAGCGGTTCGCCCTGGTGCCTGAGGTCGTCGCCTTCGTCGTCGCGGGGTCGCTGGCCGCAGGGACGGCGGACGCGCACTCAGATGTCGACGGGTACTGCTACCAGTCAGCGGCGGTCCCCGTCAGCGTGCGGCGCGCCATCGCGGCGGAGTTCGCTGACCAGGCCGAGATCGACAACCGTTTCTGGGAGACGGGCGATGAGTGGGTAGACCGCGCCTCGGGCACCCACTGCGACATCATGTATCGCGCGCCGGACTGGCTCAGCGATCAGCTTGATCGCGCGGTGGTGCGGCACGAAGCGTCGGTGGGGTACTCGTCCTGTTTGTGGTATAACATTTTGCACTCGACGGCGTTGCACGACCCGACCGGCTGGTACGCGGTGCTGCAAGCGCGGGCGGCGGTGCCCTACCCCGAGCCGCTGCGCCGCGCCATCGTCGCCAAGAATCACCCCATCCTCCGGGCGAATGTGTCGTCGTATCGGCGGCAGATCGCGCTGGCGCTGCTGCGGGACGACCCGATCAGCGTGCAGCATCGGTTGACGGCGGTGCTGGCGAGCTATTTCGACATCCTCTGCGCGGTGAATCGCCAGCCGCACCCCGGCGAAAAGCGGTTGCTGGCCTTCGCCGAGCGCCAGTGCCCGCTGCGCCCGCCGACCATGGCCGCCGACATGCGCCAGATGCTCGCCGCTGGCGCGACGCGAGACGACGCCGTGCTGGCTCACCTGGACCGCGTGCTGGATGGCCTAGATGCCCTGCTAGCGGATGAAGGTTTGCTCCCTGACACCTAACGGGTGAGGTACAATGTCCCTGACAGATCGCGCGAAGGATGGGACGAGAGCAACCATGGAGCATGCGACCGAGCTACGCGGCAAACGGGTGGCCCTGATCGGCCTGGGCATCGAGAGTGTGGCGCTGGCGCGCTTCGCCGCGCGCGAGGGCGCGGCCAGCATCACCGCCACCGATAACCGCAGCGCCGAGGCCGTCGCCGCCAACATGGCGCTGCTGGCCGACCTGACCGTGCCGGTGCGGATGTTGGCGGGCGGCTTTCAAGAGGCCGCCTGGGCCGATGCGGAGGTCATCTTCGTCAGCCCTGGCATCACCCCTGGCTTCGAGATTCGCGTGCCGGGGATCGCTGAGGCGGCGGCGCGCGGGGCCATCATCTCGAACCATACCCAGTTGCTCTTCGAGCGATGCCCCGCGCCGATCATTGGCATCACGGGCAGCTCGGGCAAGACGACCACCACCACCATCATCGGCGAGATGCTGCACGCGCAGGGCGGGCGGCAGGTGCTGGTCGGCGGCAACATCGGCGTGCCCTTGATCAATGAGATCGGCGCGCTGACCCCCGCCGACGTGGTGGCGCTGGAACTGAGTGAGGTGCAGTTGGCGCGGCTGCACGCCAGCCCGCATGTCGGGGCCATCACCAACATCACCCCCGACCACCTGGACCGCTACGGCACCTTCGACCGCTACATCCAGGCCAAGCGCCAGATCGTCCGTGCCATGACGCCCGACGACTATGCCATTCTGAATCTGGACAACATGCCCGCCCGCGAATCCGCCGCCGAGACGCGCGGGCAGGTGCTGCATTTCAGCAGCCAGCGGCAGGTGGACCTCGGCGCGGATGTGACGGATGGCGGTATCTGGCTGCGGCTGCCGGGGCGTGACGCCGTCCGCGTCTGTGGCGCGGATGAGACGCCGCTGCTGGGCATGCACAATGTCGAGAACATCCTAGTCGCGTGCATCGCGACGGGGCTGATGGGTGTGGAACCCGCGACGATGGCCGGGGTCATCCGCAGCTTTCGTGGCGTGCATGACCGGCTGGAATTCGTGCGCGA
>JBBQSR010000259.1:0-5914 GCA_038234855.1 Ktedonobacterales bacterium
ATCTCGGTCGCGTGAGCCAACAGATTCTCGGACTTGATGGTGTGGAGGGTGGCGACGGCGGCGGCACAAGCGATGGGGTTGCCACCAAAGGTCGTGCCGTGGTCGCCCGGCTCGAAGATGTCGACGCGCGGCGCGGCCAGCATCGCGCCGATGGGCACGCCGCCGCCCAGACCCTTCGCCATGGTCACGATGTCGGGCGTCGCCCCGAAGTGTTCCCAGCTAAAGAATTTGCCGGTGCGACCAACGCCCGCCTGCACCTCATCGGCGATCAGCACCAGATCGTTCGCGTCACAGTAGGCGCGCAGTTCCTGCCAGTACTCCGGTGTGACGGGGTAGATGCCGCCCTCGCCCTGCACGGCCTCGATCAGGATGCCCGCCGTCTTATCCGTGGCAGCGGCCTTCAACGCGGCCATGTCGTTGAAGGGCACCTGTTGGAAGCCATCGGCCAGCGGCAGCCAGGTATCTTGATATTTCTTTTGCCCCGTGGCAGAGGTCGTCGCCAGCGTGCGGCCATGGAAGCTGCGGTCCATGCTGATGATCTCATACGCGCCGTTGCGGTGCAGCCGCCCAAACTTGCGCGCCAGCTTGATGGCCCCCTCATTGGCCTCCGCGCCCGAGTTCGAGAAGAACGAGCGCATGCCGCTGAGGTGGAACAATTCCTCGGCCAGTTCGACCTGCCGCTCATTCACATACATGTTGGAAATGTGGATGAGCTGGCCCGCCTGCTCGCGGATGGCCTCGACGACCGCCGGATGGCAGTGGCCGAGTACATTCACGGCAATGCCCGCGACGAGGTCCAGGTACATATCACCGTTGGCGGCGTAGAGGCGCACCCCCTGACCGTGATCAAAGGTCACGGGCAAGCGCGCAAAGGTGTGCTGGTAATACCGCTCTTCGAGCGCGAGCCAGTCGCGCTGGGCGGGCTGTGTCGCCGTCATGGGGGGGATACTCCTCTATTCACTACGAAATAGCGCGACGAGCACCATTGCCCGCCGCGTTGTCGCGATGCGTCGGCCCCATTATACAACGTCGCGTCACCCCCGTGTTGGGTTCCGTCCCATGCCCCCCCTTGACAACCGCCCCTGTTTACGCCTAAACTGAATGAGAGAGCAAGCGAAAGTAGGGGCACTGCGATGCAGCGAGGGCCGGTAGCGACATGGATGCGCCTGGTGCGCGTCTTTCACCATGTCGAGGGTCGCGAGACGGTGGCGCTGCGCGCGCATGACCTGAGCCTGGCGCAATTCGATGTGATCGCCCAGGTGGGGCGCGACGAGGGCATCACCCAGCAGGTGCTCGCCGACCGCTTGCTGGTGACGAAGGGCAACATTTGCCAACTGCTTGACCGCCTAGCGGATCGCGGTCTGTTGGTGCGCCAACCCGAGGGCCGCGCCAACCGCATCGTCCTCACCCCTGCTGGCCGCGCCGTCTACGCCGAGGCCGTCCCCGCGCAAGAGGCGCAACTCGCTGCCATCTTCTCTCCGCTCAGCACCGACGAGCAAGCCCAACTGCGCGCCCTCCTCCGCAAGCTAGAGCATGGCTTGGACGTGCGAGACTGAGCCGTTTAGAAAAAGCACAGCGAGAGCCAGCGGGTCCAACCGCTGGCTCTCGCTGTGTCCATCCAACATGTCATAATCCAAAGACCACGCGTCACATCTAGCGCCCGACTGCCCCCGCAGCGCCACCTAGCAGCGGTTTCGCGCGGGTCGTCGCCGTATCGCCCTCGGCGGGGCTGACCTCGCGGGCATAGGTGCGCGTCGCCAGCAGCGCCAAGATGGCCGCCAGCGTCAGCGCGGGGCCACCGAGGATGACCAACGCGTGCAGCACGTTGTGCGAGGCCAGCCTGCCCGCCAGCGCGCCGATGATGGTCGGCGACCCCACATCGCCCAGCAGATGCGCCAGCGTCATGATCACCGCCAGGGCCGAGGCGCGCAGGGCAGCGGGCACCACGTCCTGAATCGCCGCGTTCAGCGGGCCGTTATACATATTCATGAAGAGCACACCGACGAAGCTCAGGCCGAGCAGCATGACGATATTCGCGGAGAGGAAGCCCACCACGATGAAGGGCACGGCACCGCCAAAGCCGATGGCCACCGTCAGCATGCGCCCCCCCGCGAACCGCCGACTCAGGCGATCTGCCAGCGCGCCGCCCAGCAACGTCCCCAGCACGCCAGCGGGGATGAGCACCGCCCCGGTGATGAGTGCCGTCGTCTGGATGCTCAGGTGATAGTGCTCCTTCAGGTGAATCGGCACGAAGACGATGGCGGGCGTGGTGACGAAAAGGCCCAGGCCCTGCAAGAGGATGCTGATGCGCACCGTGGGGCTGCGCAGCACCGTTCGCGCCTGCCCGGCCAACGTCGCCAGCCAGCCCGCCCCGGCAGCGACGCGCGGCTGCGCCGTCCGCAAGCGCGACGACGAACGGCGATCCGCTTCGTCATAGGCCTGACGGTCGGCGGCGCGCCAGATCAATCCCGCTAGCACCAGGCCAGGGGGACCGCACAGGAAAAAGGCCAGCCGCCAGCCGAAGTGCTGCGCGATGACGCCGCCCAAGATGAAGCCGACCGCCGTGCCCACCAGCGTGCTCGCGCCCCAGCGGCTGAGCACCTGCGCCCGTTGCGCCCTGGGGAAATACGCCGCCAGCAGCGCCGCACCCGCTGGGATGTAGCTGGCCTCGCCGATGCCGAGCACCGCGCGCCCGACGAAGAGTTCGCCGAAGGTATGCGCGATGGCGGTGTACCACGTCGCCAGGCTCCACACCGCCACGCCAAAGGCGATGATGCGCGTGCGCGCCCCCCGGTCGGCCAGCAAGCCCATCGGCAGCGCGGCGACAGTGTAGATCAGCAGGAAGGCGCTAGCGGTCATGCCGACCTGGGCATCATTCAGGTGAAAGTCGGCCTTGAGCTGTGGCCCCACCGCCACGAAGACGATGCGGTCCAGATAATTGACGAAGTTGATCGCCGTCAGCACCCAAAAAACGTAGGCCGCCGCCCCCGGCTTCGGTGGGGTCAGCACGCCGGTGGCGGCACGCACGGCGGCGCGCGAACGCGCCAGAGGCCGCCCCACCACGGGACGCACCACCTGTGGCCGAAACGCTGGGGAACGTGGTTTCGTGCTGCTCATGCCGACCTTCTCATGTCACTGTGTCCGCGCCGTCAGTGCGCCTCACCTGGGTGATCATAGCACGCACCGCCGTCGTTGCCGCAAGCCTGATCGACGGGGCGCGAGGGCACCACACGTGCGCGCGTATCGCCTTCTCAGTGTAGATGTTCGGCGGGTCGGCGTCAAACTGTAGGGACGATCAGGACGCTTCGTCGCTTGACATTCTGGGGCAACCATAAGACAATCCTTGGCAACGTTACACGCCAGAGGGTGCGGAACGAGAGGGGGAATTGTCAGGATGGCATTCGCCAACGCCGCGTATACGATACTGATTGTTGATGACAACCCAGCGCTGCTCGACCTCATCGCGGAATCGCTGACGATGATCGGCAATTACACGGTCGTGACCGCGACGAATGGCGTCGAGGGATTAGAGCGATTTTACGAGGTGCACCCCGATTGCATGGTCATCGATGTCAAGATGCCCCAACTCGATGGCTATCAGCTCGTGCGCATCTTGCGCGGCGACCCCGACAGCGCGGCGACGCCGCTGGTCATCTTAACCGCGATGGTGCAAGATAAGGATCGCTTTCAGGGCATGGCCTCGGGTGCCGACCAATATCTGTTGAAGCCCATCAAGCCGCGCGAATTGGTCGAGGCCATTCAGCGAGCCCTCACCACCAGTGCCGAGGCCCGTGCCGCCACCCTGCGCCGCCTGGCCGAAGAAGACATCTAGCCGCCGCCCCACACCACCACGACAGAGAGGCACCGAAATCCCATGGAGGCACGCACGACCATCCCCCTGGCGGCGAACGAACGCGAGATCTATCGCGGCTATGACCGCCAGCGGCGACTGGACCTGACACGCGGCATCGCCCCAGCCTTCAGCGCCATCCTCTTCGCGTTTCTGGTGGTAGTCGATGTCACCGCGCCCAAGCTCGCGCAATCGCGCCAGTTCGCTTATGAATCGGCACATATCTTCGCGGCCCTCTTCATCAGCAATCCCATTTTGCTCGGCTGTGTGGCGGCGGGCCTCTATGCGGCTGTGGCGGCGCGGCGCGGCAATGTCGAGCGCGCGACCCTCGTCACCATCATCACGACCGACGTTTCCGTCATTACCATTCAGTTTCTCTGGGGCTTTGGCATCGGTGGGTTAGATTTCGTCTCCATCGCCAACTTCGCGGCGTTGTCTATGGCGATCATGCTGGCAGGCATGATCGGCGAACGGTGGATGTTGCTCAGCACGACCCTGTTGATGAATGCTATCGCGTTGCTGGTGATCTTCTTCATCGCCACCCCCAAACCCGCTTTTGAGACGGATAACAGCATCGCCGCCTTGGTGAATTCGCAGCGGCTCGTTTTGGCGGCGGGCGCGCTGCTGGTGCAGTGGGCCGTCGCGGTCATCGCCTTGGCCGCCAGCAACACCTATCGCCGCATCATGCGCGAACTGGGCGACGTGCGCGTGGCCTATGAGCGTGCCCAACAACTCGATGACCTGAAAGACCAATTCATCAGCAACGTCAACCACGAGCTGCGCGGCCCCGTCATGGCGATGCAGGGCTACCTCGAATTGCTGGAGGTCGCGAACGAGGGTGCGCCGCTGGCCAAGCGGCAATCGCTGCTGCAACGCGCCCAGGCCTCGGGTGACAATCTGGTGACGCTGCTCAACAGCATCTTGGGCACGCGGCAGATGGACCGCGCCGCCACCGACTTCGTCCCCGAAAGCGTCAACGTCCGCGCCGCCGTCGAGATCGCGGCGGGTCTGCTGGACCCCCGCCAGGTGGCCGAACGCGAACGCACCCTGCGCGTCACCATTCCCCCCACGCTGACCGTTTGGGGCGAGCAGGTGCGGCTGCAACAGATCATGACGAATCTGCTTTCCAACGCGCTCAAATATTCCGAGCCTGGCACGGCGGTGGAGGTGGCGGCCAGCGTGATCGCCGTACCCGAAAAGAAGGCCCTCCCGTTTGGCCGCACCATCCCCCTCACCCGCCAGATGGCGGAGATCACGGTGCGCGACTATGGTCTGGGCATTCCTCCCGCGCAGATCCCGTTGCTCTTTGGTCGCTTCGTTCGGCTGCCGCGTGACCTGGCCTCGACCACGGTGGGCAACGGCCTGGGGCTGCACCTGTGTCGCACCCTCGCCGAGGCGATGGGCGGACGCATCTGGGTCGAAAGCAGCGGCGTCGAGGGCGAGGGATCGACCTTCCACATCGTGCTGCCCATGACGCACGACGCCTAGCTCTAGACTTTTGGGCATCCGCATGGTATACTCTTCGCCAGAACACCTTTAACTTCGTCCTGAGAGGCGAGAAAGGAACGGCATGGTCACACCACGCGCGCCGCGCCCCAACGGGCAGGCGCAAGTTACCTCCCCCACTCCCCCCCGTTTCCTCGAAACCGCCAATAAACGCGGCGAGATCGTGCGCGCCCGTGTCTTGCTAAACGCGGATGAGATGCGTCGCGCCCTGGCCCGCATCGCCCACGAGATTTTGGAGCGCACCGACGGGGCACAAGATACGCTGCTCGTCGGCCTCTATCAGGAGGGCATCCCCCTGGCGGAGCGTCTGGCGAGCTTCATGCAGGCCTTCGAGGGCGTCACGGTGCCCGTCGGGCGGCTCGACTTCAGCGCGCACCGCGACGACGTGCGGGCACGCGGCCCCTTCCCCACGCTCGGCCCCACCGATCTGCCCGCCGACCTGACGGGTAAGACGGTCGTGCTGGTCGATGATGTCATCTACACCGGGCGTTCGCTGCGGGCCGCGCTGGATGGCCTCTTTGCCCATGGTCGCCCCGCGCGGGTGCAAGCCGCCCTGCT
>JBBQSR010000260.1:0-5913 GCA_038234855.1 Ktedonobacterales bacterium
AGGAATTGCCGTGCGACTGGGGCTGCACCGTTACGCAGCATCCGCCCTACTACCGCACGCGCGACGGCGGGCACACGTGGGCAAAGCTCGTGTTACCCCTCACCAAGAGCGCCGCGAAAACGTCCGAGTCGGCCCATGTGCCTACCAGCAGCGGGTTGAATCCGGGGGACATCCTCACCTATGTCTGGGCGGGAAGCACGCTCTTTGTGACGGGCTATGCTGGTGTCGTTCAAACCGAGCTGGCGGTCAGCGTGAACGGCGGACCGCTGACGAAGGTCGATTACGCCTCCGCGTTGGCTGCAACGCCGAATGCCAACATCAATGATATTTTCGCCTTGGGCAACACATTCTACGCGGCGGTTTACGGGGCGTGCGCGCCGAAATGCGCCTTCATCGCAACGAATGACCTGGGAGCCACGTGGCAAACCATCACCGTGACCGCGCCTGGGGAATTGCAATCCATCCAATCCGCGCAAGATGGCAAGACGCTCTATGCCACCATCGGAAGCAACCAAAACACGGTCTTCCGTCTGGCGCGCTCCACAGATGGTGGGCGTCAGTGGAGCGAAATGCCCGCATTACCACAGGCCTACCAAACGTCCGTCGAGATGAGCGGTTTTCACTCGCTCCCAGATGGCTCTCTCTATTGGGTGGTCGCTGGGGCGAGCGGCCCTGACATCGTGCAATGGACACCTGGTTCACCGACCTGGGCAAAGCTCGACATCCCCACTCAGCAGACCATCGATCCGATCATGGTGTCGGCCACCGCTGCGGGGCACCTCAGCACCTGCTGGGGAACGACGGTGAATGGCGGCCAAACGGTCATTGATGTGCAGTTGCTCGCCCTGCGCGTGGCGAGCTAGCGCGACAATACCGCGAGCGGGCGCGCTTCTTTGCTGAAGAAGCGCGCCCGCTATTCATCCCCGTGAATGGCCAGTTAGCCCTGCACCAGCGATTCCATCTCACCCACGTAGCGGTCAAACTCCGCGATGGCGGCCTCGATGGGTTCGGGCGTGGTCATGTCGACACCCGCGTCGCGCAGCAGGTCGATGGAGTAGTTCGACGAGCCAGAGCGCAGCAGCCGCAGATAGCGGTCCACCGCTGGCTGCCCCTCGCTGAGGATCTGCCGTGCCAGCGCGGCGGAAGCCGAGATGCCCGTCGCGTACTGGTAGACATAGAAGCTGCTGTAGAAGTGCGGGATGCGCGACCATTCCCACGCGATCAGGTCGTCCACCACCACGCCGCCATCGCCATAGTAGCGATCGTTCAGCCCCTTATAGATCGAGCACAGCAGTTCGGGCGTCAGCGATTCGCCGCCCTCGGCGCGCTGGTGCATCTGCAACTCGAAATCCGCGAACATCGTCTGGCGGAAGAGCGTGGCGCGGAAGCCATCCAGATAGTGATTGATGATATAGGCACGCACCGTTGGCTCCTGCGTCGTCTGCAACAGGTAATGCGTCAACATCGCCTCATTCAGCGTCGACGCGATTTCCGCCAGGAAGATGGTGTAGTCGGCATAGGGGTACGGCTGCGTCGCGCGGGTGAAGTAGCTGTGCATCGAGTGGCCCATCTCGTGCGCCAGCGTGAACATGTCATCAAGCTGGTTGTGATAGTTCAGCAGCACGAAGGGGTGGGTGCCAAACGCGCCCCAGCTATAGGCCCCGCTGCGCTTGCCCTGATTCTCTTGCACGTCGATCCAGCGCGAACGCATGCCGCTGCTGAGCGCGTTGGTGTATTCCGTGCCGAGCGGTCCGAGGGCCTGGGCGACCTTGTCGCGCGCCTCATCAAAGGCGACCTCGACCTTGGCCTCGGCCACCAGGGGGGCGTACAGGTCATAGACGTGTTGGCCGTCGTCCAGCTTCAGGATCTTTTGGCGCAGGGCCAGGTAGCGGTGCAGCTTGGGCAGGTTGGCGTTCACCGTCGAGACGAGGTTGGTGTAGACGCTGGTGGGGATGTTGTTGCCATCCAGCGCGGCGGAGAGGGCCGTGTCATAGCGGCGGCTGCGCGCGATGATCAGATTTTTCTTGACTTGGTTGCCCAGGTTCGCGCCCAGAACGTTTTGCATCGACTTGAAGGTGGTGTGCAGCCCCTCGAAGGCGATGCGGCGCACATTGCGGTCGCTACTGTGCAAAAAGACTCCGTACGAGCCGTTCGAGAGCTGCACATCGTGGCCCTCTTCATCGGTGACGGTCGGCATCAGCGGGGGTAGGTCGGCGTTGTCGAGCATCTCAAAGATGCGGTCGGGCGACTGCGCCAGCTCTAGGAAGCCCGCCAGCACCTGCTCGACCTCGGCGCTGCGCACATGGGGTCGCATGCGGGTGATGTCGTCGATCTGCATGCGATAGAGCGCCAGCCCCGCCTCTTGCCCGAAATACGTGTCGAGCCGATCCTGCGGGATGGCGAGGATCTCGGGGGTGAAGAATGCCGTGGCCCCACTGAACTCCGCCGCCAGCGTCAGTGCGCGGTCGGCGAGGGCCTGGTACTGCGTGCGCGTGGTGTCCTCGTGGAAGCGCATCGTCGCGTAGACGATCAGGCGCTCTAGCACCTCGCTCACCTGGTCGCGCAGCCGCAGCGCCCCATAGAGCGCCGCCGAGGTCTGCCCCAGCGATCCCTGGAGCGCGGCAAGCTTGGGCACCTGTTGGCCGATATAGGTGAAGTTTTCTTCCCACTTCTCATCGGTCGAGAATATCGATTCGAGGTCCCACGTCTGCTCGACGGGGATCTCGCTGCGCGGCGGAATGGTCTGGACCACGGCTGAGCCTCCATTTATAGTGTCAGGGTGATGGTTATCGTCCACTGCACCATTGTAGCACGAAAAGGCGGCGCAAGGGCACCACGTCCACCATCGCCCTATACCCTGGGGGGGTATGCTGTGGTATACTATAAACGAGAAGATGTGGACTTGCCCCATCTGTGGTGGCGGACATTTTCTCGAACACGAACATCAGCAAAATCCACGAAGGACACGAAAGAGGCAACGATGAAGGCGTGTCTTGCCCTCATGAATCATGCATGCCGCAGACCCACTCATCCTACACCCTTTCGTGGAAATTCGTGTTCGAGCAATGCATCCCACCACCACGATGGCTCTCGTCCATCACCCCAAAAACAGGAGCGCCACAATGGCCAAAAACATCTATGACATCATCATCGTCGGGTCAGGCCCGGCGGGGTATACGGCGGCGATCTACACCGCGCGGGCGAACCTGCGGACGCTGGTGGTGCAGGGCCAGCAATTCGGCGGGCAACTGATGTTGACGACCGATGTCGAGAACTTCCCCGGCTTCGAACATGGCATCAACGGCCCCGACATGATGGAGACGTTCGAACGACAGGCGCGGCGCTTCGGCCCCGAGATGCGCGCCGAGGACGTGACGCAGATCGATTTCAGCCAGCGCCCCTTCGCCGTCACCGTCGAGGACAGCGCCGAGCCGGTGTACGCCCGCGCCATCATCTTGGCGACGGGGGCCAGCGCGCTGTGGCTGGGGCTGCCCAACGAGCAGCGGCTGAATGGGCGCGGCGTCAGCGCGTGCGCCACCTGCGACGGCGCGTTCTTTCGGGAAAAAGAACTGGCCGTGGTTGGCGGCGGCGACACCGCCATGGAAGAGGCACTCTTCCTGACGCGCTTCGCCACCAAGGTGAATCTGCTGCATCGGCGCGACAGCTTTCGCGCCAGCAAGATCATGCAGCGCCGCGTGATGGAGCACCCCAAGATCGCGGTGCGCTGGAACGCGGCGGTGGAGGACGTGCTGGGCGAAAACGCCGTCACGGGCGTGCGGCTGCGCGACACCACCACGGATGCCACCAGCGACCTGCCCGTGCAGGGCCTCTTCATCGCCATCGGCCACCGCCCCAACACCGAACTCTTTCGCGAGGCGATCCACCTGGACGAGCAAGGCTACGTCAAGACGGTCGAACACACCATGACCAACATCCCCGGCGTCTTCGCGGCGGGCGATGTGGTGGACCACCGCTATCGCCAGGCCATCACGGCGGCGGGTAGCGGCTGCATGGCAGCCATCGACGCCGAACGCTGGCTCGAAGAGCAAGGCGACAGCGAAAAGTAGCGACAGGCGACCGGGATGCATGGGGGTGCACGCGGGACGGTCACTCTGGCAATGCGAGTGCCGCCCCCAGCACGGCACTGGTTCACAAGGACGGCAGGGGACTCAGTCGCGGCGATGCAGCACATCCGTCACCTGCACGGCCAGGTTGCCATCGACCAGGCCGGGGCGGGCGACGAAGTAGGGGTGATCGCTGATGTGCAGCAACGCCGTACCGCCCTCCACCGGCACATCCAAGCGGATGACGTCGCCGATGGTCAGTTGCGAGAGTTCCGCGATGGGTACTGGGGCCGCGCCCAACCGCGCGGTGACGGCCAGCGGCACGTCGCGCATGCGATTCATCAGCCGCTGTCGGTCGGCCTCGTCGTTGCCACCCGTGCCGTGCAAATGCTCCGAGACGATCACGCGCGTCAAAATCGGCGCGATCAGCCCATAGGGGATGCACGCGGTCACTTCGAGGTCCGCGCTGATGAAGCGCGCCTGGAAGGTCGTCACCAATACCGATTCATTCGCCGCCGTCAGTTGCAGAAACTCGACGCTGGAAAGGGCGCGGGCGATGGACGGCTCCAGATGAATGATCGGCAGCCACGCTTCGCGCCAGATCGGCAGCAGCCCCGCGATGATGCGCTGCAACATATTCAGTTCCAGCATCGTCAGTTCGCGCGACTGCTTGATGGCCGTGCCGCCGCCGCCCAGCATGCGGTCGATCATCATGAAGGCTGGTTCCAGGTCGATGTGAAAGGCGATCTCGCCTTCTAGTGGCGGCATGATGACAGTGCAGACGAAGCAGTGCGGCGAGAGATGGTTGCGAAACTCTTCGTAGATCGTCTGCTCCATCGAGATGATCTTCATCTGACCGCCCGCGCGCAGCATCGGCCCCATCACCCGTGGGGCCTCACGCGCGAAGGTTTCGTGGATGAGCCGCAGCCCGCGCATATATTCCTTTGAGATGCGGTTGGGCCGACGAAAGTCATAGTCACGGATGCGACGGGGCGCGCCCGTTTCGCGTGCCCTGGCCGACGCGCTGGGGTGGGGGGTCTTGCTGCTGCGCTGGTTGGGGGGCGGTGCCGCCGCCGCGGACTCTACGTCGGCCATCGTCTCGGGGTTGCCCGAGGCCATGTCGCGCAGCATGCGGTCGATGTCCTCCTGCGAGAGCGCGTCCTGCGGCATGCGATTTATCGTCCTTTCGCGTGATGGCGCACTCGCTGGCGCGTTCCCCATACATTCATTATGCCCCACGGCCCAAGGCATTCCACAGGGCCAAAGGTCGCCACCGCCCACGCGAGATGGCATCGGAACTGTGCGTTCACCCCCCACACGTGCTATGATACGCTAGAGAGAGACGGATGCCCCCACCCCTCACATGAGGATCGCAGGAAAGGACCCGCGCCCGCTGATGACGGATACCCTGGAAGGCTTGGTGATCGCGCGTGCCCATGGCTACTTCGTGGTGCGCACCGATGACGGGGCGGCGCGGCTGTGCACCCTGCGCGGCAAACTGCGGCGCGCGCACCAGTTGGCCCTGCGGCCCGCCAGCGCCACGCCCAGGGGGCGACCCACCGCGCGCCAGCAAACGCTGCCGCCCCCGCCCGTTCCCCCCACCGATGGTCCCGTGACGGTCGCGGTCGGCGACCGGGTGCGACTGCTGGCAGATGGCGCGGCGGGCGGCACCATCGAGTCCATTTTACCCCGGCGCACCAAACTGGCGCGCGCCGCAATCGAATCGCACGAAGAGCAGATCTTGCTGGCGAACCTCGACCTGGCGGTGCTCGTCTTGGCGGTGCGCGAGCCGTCGCCACACCTGGGCTTGCTGGACCGCTATCTGGTGCTAGCAGAGGACGCCGAGATC
>JBBQSR010000261.1:0-5911 GCA_038234855.1 Ktedonobacterales bacterium
CATGCCCTGCGCGAACGCTCCCCAGCTCCAGGGTCGCCGTGGCTGGGCTGTTGGACGGAGGGGCGCGACCGTCGGCGGCACAAACGGATCGGGCGCGATGGGCGCGGGGACGAAGGCGGGTGGCGGGGTGATACGCCGGGGCATAGGCGCGGTCGGTCCTTGAGTATCCATAGGGTATCCTCACTTCTCCTTAGCAAAGACCATCGAAGCAAGCATGAAAGTGACATATTTGGGCGATATTTCCCGAAAATTGGTGGGCAAACCGCTTGACAGATGAGGTCGAAGCGCGTAGCATGGCCGCACGTCCCACGTGCGGGCGTCTTTGTGGTTGGTTGTACCGCTTTCCCTGGGGCACAACGTCGCGCCCCCTACACTCATGGAGGAACCATACCTTGCGAAAGCGTTCCCTGCGCCACCTCACCGTCATCAGCATCAGTTTTGGCATCGTCGCGCTCATCATCTCATTCGCCCCTGTGTCGCGTGCCCAGGCCGCGACGCCACACCTGATCGGCCCAAAGTCGTACTATCTGGGTCTGGGTGACTCACTGGCCTTTGGCTACCAGCCAAACCTGACCTGGACGCACGGCTATGTGCAGGACTTCTATAACAACGACCTGAAGGCGAAGGGCGTCAGCCATCTGGTCAATTATGGCTGCAACGGCGAGAAGAGCACCACCATGATCAATGGCGGCTGCCCCTACCAGATCGCGCTGCACAACTACTATCTGGGCAGTCAACTGGACGCCGCCACCTTCTTCCTGGCGCTGCACCCCGGCCAGGTCAGCCCCGTCACGCTGGATATGGGCGCGAACGATCTGTTGCCCGACATCAATCCCTCGACCTGCGCGGTGTCGCCCACCTGGGCCAGCGACCTGGCGACGCTGAATAGCAACCTGGTCAACACCATTCTGCCGCGTCTGGTGGCGGCGCTCACCAACGGTAGCGGTCAGCGGACGGGCGACCTCATCTTGACCAACTACTACGATCCCTACATCAACAAGTGCCCCAACTCGCTGGCCTACGTGCAGCAGTTGAACGCGGCCATCACCGCCGATGCCGCGCAGTTCGGCCTGCCCGTAGCGGATACCTATTCCGCCTTTGGTGGGGCGAATATGGGGGCAAACATCTGCTCGTACACCTGGATCTGCTCATTCTTTAGCGACATCCATGCCAAGGATGCGGGCTACACCGTCATCGCCAACGCGTTCAGCGCCAAAGCGGGCTACTAGGCCGCGCTGCGCATCATGCTCTCTGGGCCGTGTGTCGCCGAATGGTCGGCGCGCGCGGTCCACGTGTGTGCCCCGCCTCACTCGCTACCCAGCACGCGGCGCACCCAGGCGAGCGAGACATTGCGGCCTGAGAGGATGACGCCGACCTTGCTGCCAGGGGGCACGGTGATGGCCCCCGACCGCAGCGCGGCCACGCCCGCCGCGCCGGAGCCTTCGACCAGTACGTGCTGCTCGTCGGCGAGGTAGCGCATGGCGTCGGCGATGGCCGCCTCGGTGACGAGCGCGACCTCTGCCAGATGCGTGCGACAGAGGGCATAGGTGATGGACCCTGGCTCGATGTTGCCCGCCAGGCCATCCGCCAGCGAGTCGTACAGGGGGACGGTGACGAGCTGGCCCGCCGCGAAGGCCGCGTGCATGGCGGGTGAGGCCACCGACTGCACGCCGATGACGCGGATCGCCGGGTTGACGTGGTGCGCCCAGATGCCGATGCCCGCCGCCAGCCCCCCGCCGCCGACCGGCACCACGAGCACGTCCAGGTCGGGCACGTCTTCGAGCAGTTCGCGGGCGATCGTGCCCTGACCCGCGATGACCTCGGGGTCGTTATAGGGCGAGATGAAGGGGCGTCCCAGTTCGCGGGCCAGGGCGATGCCTGCCGCCTCGGCCTCGTCGTAGTCGCGGCCCATCTGGCGTAGCTCGACCCACTGCGGGTCATAGCGGCGCAGGGCGGCGACCTTCGCGGGCGAGGCGTCCGCTGCGACGACGATGACGGCGTGCACCCCCAGCGCGACGGCACAGGCGGCGACGCCCTGGGCATGGTTGCCCGCCGAGGCCGTCACGACACCGACCGCCCGTTCCGCCGCGCTCAGTTGGGCCATGCGGTTCAGCGCGCCGCGCACCTTGAAGCTGCCGGTGGTCTGCCAGACCTCCATCTTGAGCCAGACCTCGGTGGTCGTGTCGGGCACCACGGCGGCGGCGCGTTCCACTGGGGTACGGCGTGCCAGCGGCGCGATGCGCGTCGCGGCGGCGGCGATGGCCGCTGGCAGGGGAGCGATCATGATGGGGCATCTTCCTTCGTGGGGGCGTCGACGACGATGGTGAGTGGCAGTCGCACCGAAAAAGTGCTGCCCAGGTTGACGACTGAATTCACCACGATGGTGCCACCGTGCCGCTGCGCGATGGCGCGCGAGAGGTAGAGATTATAGCCCATGCCGCTGGCACGACTCAGATCCTCAGACTCGACCACGCGGTCAAAGAGGGCGTGCAACTGCTCCTCGGGGATGCCCACGCCCGCGTCGATGATGTCGATGCTGAGCCAGGGCGCGCCCTCTTGGTCGAAATAGTGCAGCTCGATCTCGACGGGTTGGATAACGGGGCTGAACTTGACCGCGTTCGCCAACAGATTGTAGATGACCTGTCCGAATCGCTGCGGATCGACATCGAGCCAGAGCGGTTTATCGAAATCTTTGGGGAGAAAGACGCGGTGGGTCCATTTGTGCAGTTGGGTCAATTCCGCGATGATCCCGTGTACGAGCTTGGTCACGTCGGTCGGCTCACGGCGTAGCTCGAACTGCCCGCCTGTCAGCCCCGTCATATCCAGCAGATTATCTACGAGGCGGTTGAGGTGACGGAGTTGACTGAGCAGTTCACTGTTGAGGTCCAGCAGGGCTGGTTGGGCCTGGGACCGCACCAGATGTCGCTGCATGATATGTTGCACCATCACCAGCGAGGTGATGGGGGTGCGCAACTCGTGGCTCGCTAGGCTCATGAAGCCTTCGCGCATCTGCTCGAAGCGGCGATGCAGGGTCATGTCACGAATGACGGCGACCGCCCCCGTGATGGTGCCCTCGGCGTCGCGCAGGGGCGACGCCGAGATGCCCACGCTGATGCGCGTGCTATTCATCCGTTTCAGCGACAGTTCGACGACCTCTGTGTTTTCCCCTTGCAGGGCGCGCTGCATCGGCCATTCGGCGTCGAGCAGGGGGCGGCCATCTTTGTGCTGGGGTGAGTAGGCCAGCGACCGCATCGCGCGCGGCGAGTCGATGGGATCGATCACGATGAGGTCCCATCCGAGCATCTGGCGGGCGGCGGGGTTCATCTGCCAGAGTTCGCCTTGGGCGTTATAGAGCATGATGCCATCGCGCATACTTTCCACGACCGCGATGATCTCATTGGCACGACGGTGGGTGATGCCATCTTCATAGACTTTGGCGGCGAGAGGCAGCAGCAACCACGCCGCGCCAGTCACCTCGCCCTCCGCGTCATAGGTGGGTTGGGCCTTGGTCAAAAAGGGAAGATAGTCTTCCATCTCTGGGGAGTCGTAGAGGATGAAGTCTTCGACGGGCTGAGTGGTTCGCACGACGCGCGCGATGGGCAGGTCGCACCAACGGTACGGCGCGTGGTTTTCCCATCGGTGCCATGCGGCATGCGGGTGGGTTTGGCCCAATGGCAGCACCTGCCCCACATCGACCGCCAGCAGTTCGCGCATGCGAGCATTCGCGGCGACGACCCGCCCCGCCAGGTCGATATGCAGCACAGCCATGCCAAAGGCCCCCAGCACCGCGTCGTCGCTTGGCTCGACTGCGGTTGGCGCGTGCCCCTCGCTGTAATGGGCGGCGGTCGGGGCATCCGCGAAAAACGCCAGTGGGATGGTGCAGATGATGGTCGCGGCCCCAGGTTCGGGCAGCGTCGGCGTGCAGATGCAGGACATGGTCCCCAGTGGCGTCGCCAGTGGTACCATGGTGAGCGTGCCCTCTCTGCGCGCGGTGTCGATCGCCCGCCCGAGGGGGCGCGGCAGACTCGGCACGCAGCGCGCCAGCGGCAGCCCCTGCGCGATGCCAGGGGGCGCGGGATGGTGCGCATCTGACAGCTTCCACGATTGGATGATGTGCGTGTCGCCACTCAGCCAGAGCGATACATACACGGTGGGGGGTGTGGGCATCTTCTTATGCACATTCGGGGCAGGCCACGCGGGCATGCTCGCCGATCCTTCGCCACTTCGTTTAGCCATGAGCCGCTCTCCTGGCGTCGCCTCAGCATCGTTGCTTCATCACTGATCGTGTGGAAACGTCACGACATTACCGGAGTGATTCTTGTGCATTTCGTGGGCCATTACAAAGATCCTGAGTCGTTTCCCCATTCTATCGCATAGGCTGCCAACTAGCAAGAGCCTTTCCCCCAGGAAAAGGCTCTTGCGTAGGGAACGAGCGTGAGTCGCTGCTAGCGGTCGCGTGCCTCGCCCGCCAGCTTGGCCTGTGCCGCCGCGAGCCGCGCCACGGGGACGCGGAAGGGCGAGCACGATACGTAGTCTAGCCCCACACCCTCAAAGAACGCGACGGAGTCAGGGTCGCCGCCATGCTCGCCGCAGACGCCGACCTCCAGGTCGGGATTCGTCGCGCGGCCCTCGCGCACCGCGATCTCGACCAGCCGCCCCACGCCCTCGCGGTCGATGGTCTGGAACGGGTTGACCTTGAGGATCTTGACCAACTCGGCCTTGCCATCGGCATCCTTGAAGGGGCTGCCGTGCACGTCCAGCTTGGGCAGCCCATCGACGTAGCGCAGCAGGAACTTGCCCTCCGCGTCGTCACGGCTCATGCCCAGCGTCGTCTGTGTCAGGTCATTGGTGCCGAAGCTGAAAAACTCCGCGACGCCCGCGATCTGCCCGGCGGTGAGGGCCGCGCGGGGCAGCTCGATCATCGTGCCGAACTTGTACTCCACCGTCTTGCCGCCCGATTGCACGACCTCGGCGGCGGCGGCCTCCAATTGGCGGCGCACCTCGGCAAGCTCGGTCACGAAGCCGACCAGCGGGATCATGATCTTCGGTTTCGCGCTGATGCCCTCCGCCGCGACCTGCACGGCGGCTTGCAAGATGGCGCGCGTCTGCATGACGTTGATCTCGGGGAAGAGCAGCCCCAGGCGGCAACCGCGCAGCCCCAGCATCGGGTTGGCCTCGCGCAGCGCGGCGACGGCGTGCAGCAGCGACCGCTTCTCGGTCAGTTCCTCGCCGTGGTCGCCCTTGTCTTCGAGCCGCGTCACATCGACCAGCAGTTCCTCGTACGACGGCAGGAATTCGTGCAGCGGCGGGTCGATCAAGCGGATGACGACGGGGTATGCCTCGCCCGTCTGCGGGTTGCGCATCGCGCGGAAGATGCCCGCGAAGTCGGCTTGCTGGATCGGCAGCAATTCATCCAGCGCGGCCTGGCGCTCGGCCAGCGTCGGCGCGAGGATCATCCGGCGCACGACCGGCAGACGCGTCTTTTCGAAGAACATGTGCTCGGTGCGACAGAGGCCGATGCCCTCCGCGCCGTACTTCACCGCGCGCTCGGCGTCGGCGGGGATGTCGGCATTGGCCCACACGCCCAGGCGGCGCACCTCGTCGGCCCAGCCCAAGATGGTGCGGAGGTCGGTTTCTTCGTCATAGTTCGCCTCGACCACCGGGATGATGCCCTTGAAGACCTCGCCCGTCGAGCCGTCGATAGAGATGTCGTCGCCCTCGCGCAGCGTCTGCCCCGTGGCATACGTGGCGGGCAGTTCCTCGTCTTTGTAGCCGACGGCCTTCAGTTGCGCGCGTAGCTCAGCCTCCGTCGCGGTGACGGTCAGCAGCTTCCCCTCTTCATCCACGCGGATGGCCTCGGTGCCCGCGACGCAGGGCAGGCCCAGGCCGCGCGCCACGACCGCCGCGTGGC
>JBBQSR010000262.1:0-5910 GCA_038234855.1 Ktedonobacterales bacterium
CGTCAAAAGGTAACCGACAGTGTTCGTTTGGCCACTGCGATTCAGAAAGACACAGACCACGCTGGTGACGAAGACCAGCAAGGTGATGAGCAGGGTCGGAAAATCCGCCAGGGCGACGGGAATCGCTGGAACCAGCACGGCGAAAAGACCCAGTAAGATGACGCTGGCCAGCCGCGCCCGCCGCACCTGGTCGCGCTGTTGCGCCGAAGCGGTCGGTGGCGGCAACGGCGGGGCCGTCAGCGCGTACCACCACGCCAGACGTTCACGCGGGGCGTCCGTGCGCGGACCCGCAGGTTGGGGGTCGGGCATCCCTCCCCGTCCGAGATTTTGCATGGAATCATCCTTTCTTATTTCCCTGAGGTGCTGCACCACAGCGTAGGGGTGGCACCGCGAGGGGCACTTGCCCTCTTGCCAAGACTATACAAGTCTGCTAGGATGTGTCAATGCTCCGTACCCATTCGTCGCCTTTTTTCACGGGCATCTACGGAGGGTTACGCGGAAAAAATGACCACGACAGGGGGAACGAGTCATGGCACGACTGCCGCTCAAGACACGGATGCAAGTCGCCCTGATGAGCCATCCACGCTTCATGCGGCGCGCCCTGCGCCTGATGGGACCGACCCGGCTCGAACGGATGGGCCAGCGCACGGCCATCCACGCGGCGCGCTTCGCCTATGCGCACGTGCCCTTTTATCGCGCGCTGTACGAGCGACACGGCTTCGACGCCACACGCATGGCGCGGCTGACCTGGGCCGACTTTCAGCGACTGCCCTTGGTGAGCAAGGCTGATGTGCTCGACATCCCCGACGCCGACCTGGTGGACCGCCGCCTGGTCGCGCCGCGCGACGACGCGCACATGGGGCGCTCGTCAGGCACCACCACCGACCCCATCACCTGGCCCATCGGCTGGAGTGAATTTTACACCCAACGCACGTACCTCAAGACGACACTGCGCGACCTAGGCGCGGACCGTTACCCGACCGCCATCGTGTTGCTGGCCCCCGTCGACGGCAGCGACCTCTTTGGCAACTTGACCTATCGCCTGTACTTTTCCATCAAGGAAGAGACACAGTGGCCCTTCGAGATCTTCGCGGTGGGTGAGGACCTGCCAGCGGTCGACTCGATCTTGCGCTACGTCGCGCGTCAGGGCTATGCGACGCTGTGGGTGCTGGGGCTGCCAGGCACGATGCAACATCTGCTGGAATACCAGGCCGAGCGCGCCCAGGCGGACCCCGCCACGACGATGGACTGGGCGCAGGTGCCCCGCAAGCTGATATGGCTGGCTGGGCAGATCGTGCCGCTCACCTTGCAGGCGCGCATCCGGCACGACCTGCACCTGCCACCAGACGACCTCGACAGCATCCAGGTGATGTTTGGCTCGTCAGACAGCGGCCAATTGATCGCGCAGAGCACGCCTTTCACCATCTGGCTGCAACGGTACGCCGCTGACCACCCGACGCTGACGGCGCTTTTCGCCGAACGGCTGGGCCTCACCGCCGAGCACCGCGACAAGCCGCTGTTGCAGTTCGTGCTCGGCCTTTCGGTGCAGCTTGAGAACGACCCCGAGGCGGGGCTGTTGCTCACCACCTGGAAGCACCGCCCGCTGGTGCGCTATCGCTCGAATGATTTCGCGCTCTATTGGCCAGGGCGCGAGGTCGTGGCGCTGCTCGACGCGCATGCCCCTGGCTGGCGCGACGACTGCGCGCGGGCGGGGGGCGGCGGGCTGGCCATCCCCACCAATAGCATGCTGGGCATGGTGCTGGGCCGCGCCGATGATGTACGCATCGTCAACGGCGAAAACATCACCCCCGATCTGCTGCGCGAGGCGCTGGCCGCCGCCAACGTGCTGCCCTTCATCCGCCACTTCAAGCACGACACCGACGATGCCCAACCGAACCACTATTTCGTCTACGTCGAACTCCCCGGCGCGGCAGAGGCCGCCGAGTGCGACACGCTGGCCGCGCAGTGGCGGCAGCCGCTGCTGGACGCGCTGGTGCATCAGCCGAACGCGCGCGACTTTTACCTGGCGCACACCCCCGACACCATCACCCTGCATCTGACGGTGCGGGCACGGGGCACGGCGGAGTTCGCGGGCGACGCGCAACGCCGCAAGATCCAGTACACCCTGCGCCGCGAGGTCGCCCCGGTCGTCGCCGACTGAGCGCCCCGCCACCGCCGGGGAGATGCCGCGTGCCAGAACGGCACGGGAAGTGGAAGTAGAGCGTTGGAACCGTCGTTACGCCCGATCACGCAGGGCTTCACCCAGAGCTTCAAAATCGGACGGACGGGCATCGCCTTCACGCCTGACCGCGATTTCACCCTCTTTTGGGTGGGGCACACCTTCGCCACCTTTGGCGATGCCATCGCCTTCATCGCCTTTCCCTTGCTGGTGCTGCAATCGACGGGGTCGGTGGCGCAGATGGGCCTGGTGACGGCGCTGCTCAACATCGGTCGGCTGGCGGCCAGCCTGGTGGCGGGCAGCATCGTTGATCGCTTCGAGCGGCAACTGTTGCTGCTGCTCAGCGCGTTGGGGGCGGCGATGTGCTACGCGCTCATCCCGGCGGCGTGGTGGCTCGTCGGGCCATCGATGCCCCTGCTGTACGTGCTCGCCGCGCCCATCGGCGCGCTCGGCGCGCTCATCCAGGTCGGGGGCACGGCCTTCCTGCCAGACCTGGTGGATAGCTTTCACTTGACGCCCGCCAATAGTCGGGTGCAGGCGACGGGCGCGGTCGCCTTCCTGGCGGGGCCGCTGATCGCGGGCATGCTGGCGGCGCGCTACAATCCGGCGGTCGCGGTCGCGCTGGAATCTTTCGCGTATCTGTGCTTTTTGTGGCTCTTGCTGGCCGTCCGCACGCGCCCGGTGCGCCATGCCTCTGCCGCGCCGCGCGACGCCTTCGCGGGGCTGCGCTTCCTCTGGCGCGATCCGCTGCTGCGCTGGGTGTCGCCGTTGAATGCCGCGCAGGTCGCCATCCTCGCTGGGACGATGGATCTTTTCATCTTTCGCCTGAACCACGAATTGCAGCAGGGTCCGGCTTCGCTGGGCCTCATCTTTGGGGGCGCGGCGCTGGGGGCGATCGTCGCGGGGCTGCTCACGCCGTGGCTGCGGGCGCGGCTGGGCTTCGGCACGTGCTTCCTGGGGGGCTTGTTCTTCGAGGGCCTCTTGCTGGTGGGGTTTGGCCTGACCACCAGCATCAATGTCGTGATCGCGTTGGGGGTCGGCTTCATCTTCGCCGACACCATCATCCTCATTACGTCGCAGGTGGTGCAGCAGGAACGCACGCCCACGCCGCTGCTGGGGCGCGTGACGGCGGCCTATCAGGTGTTGGTCGCGGTGGGGTCGCCCCTGGGGGCGGCGGCGACGACCGCCATCGCCGCCCACAACGGCACCTCTTCCGTCATCATCGGGCTGGGCGGCTGCATCACGGCGCTGGCCGTCCTGGGGGTCTTTACCCCCGCCCGCCAGCGCGCCGACGCACGCGGATAGCTCACCAGCGCATCATGGCGTCGTCGGGAACGGGGATGAAGGGGCGCGTGGTGGCAGCCCCCTCGCGCGCGGGGGTGGGCCAGTCGATCAGTTCGGCGACGGTGGCCGCGCCCGTCTCGCTGCGCAGCCACGCGGCGATGAAGCGCCGTCCGTCGCGGCCAGGGTAGGGCAGGGTTTGCGAATCGGTGGCCCACGCCGAAAACTCGGGGGTAAACTCCGCGACGTGCGGCAACGCCTTGCGCGTGACCCAGGTGCCCGTGTTGAGGATGGCCTGATTCGCGGTGACGGCCCAGCGGCCTTCCTCGTGGGTGTGGCCCAGCAGCACATAGCGCAGCCGCTCGCTCTGCGCCAACATCCCGCGCGCGGCGGCCAGCTCTGTGGCATCGGTGTGGTGGATGCCGAGATCGGGCCAGATGCTGAGGGCGGCCCGCAGCGCCGCATAGCGGTCCTGTGTCAACGCTTCGTAGAGTTGGCCGACCTCGTTCATCGTCGCGCCATTGTCGCTTTCGCTGGTGGCGGGGACGCCCTGCACGAGTTGCTGGCTCAGCAGCATCGTCGCCATGAAGAGGTCGGCGGGCCGTTCGGCCAGGGCGGCGTCGGGCATCGCGGGCGCGCTGGCCCCCTCGGGCAGCAGTGTCGCCAGTTGGGGCAGCATCGCCAGCAGCACGTCGGGGGCCAGCGTGCACAGCAGCGCCACCTGGCGGGGCAGGCTCAGCGCCGGGATGCATTCGTCCAGGTAGCGGAGCCGCCGCTTCGCCGGGATGAATGCGCGATAGAAATAGCGCGCGCCCCAGGGCAGCGCCAGGGGGCCGACCGCCTGGCCCCGCGCGTCGCTCGTTTCGAGATCCGCTGGGGTGCTGATGCTGGGCTGCCGCGCCCACAGATGCGGGATGGCGTTGTACGCGTCGAACTGGCAGCCGTGGTCGATCAGCACATCTGGCAAGGGCTGATACGACTGCGTCAGGCAAAAGCGCACCATCCCCGGTGCCGCGCCGATGGCCGAGCGCACCCGCGCGCGGATGGACGGGTAGGCCAGCTCTAGGTCATGATTGCCGATGAGGAAGGTGACGCGGTGCCCCGGCACGCGCAGGAAGGCGCGCACCGCCGCGAACCACGGACCATGCGCCGCCAATATGTTGACCCATTTCGCGTGGGCAAGGTTCACATCGGTGTGGTCGCGCGTGCCCAGGTGGGGCGGCACCAGCAAAAAGTCGAAGCAGTCGCCATTAATGATGAGTTCTACCGTGTCGCTGGCGAGCGCGCCGCCGTCCTGTGCCGCCCCCAGCAGCGCCTCGAAGACGGTCTGCTGGTCCGCACCCCAGTTCTCGAATGCGCGGCTGCCATCCGCCAAGTGTAGGTCGCTGATGACCACGAGCGTCGCTACCATACCCGCTGCGCCTCCCCCAGTTATCGTCAGATGCTATCGGGGGTATTGTAGCGCATGGGTGGCTCTCTTTGCTGAGATACGGGGGGCGCACCGAAAGGCCAGCGGCTCAACCCGTGCATGGCCTTGCCATTGTCCCCCGCGCTCTTCCTCAGTACCCGCGCGCCAGATCGACCTGGTTCAGCAGCGGCTCGGCGTTGGCGAAGCGGCGCAGGTTTTCGGCGAAGAGTTGGGCGACGCGGGTGGCATAGCCGGTGGTGAGGCCCGACATGTGCGGCGTCACCAGCACGCCAGGCAGATCCCACAGCGGGCTGGTGCGGGCGAGCGGCTCTTCCTCCGTCACGTCCAGCGCGGCCCCAGCGATCCATCGTTCGCGCAGCGCGCGGATGAGGCTGGCCTCTTGCACGACCTCGCCGCGCGCGACATTGATGAGCAGCGCGTTGGTGCGCATCGCGCGCAGTTCGCGTTCGCCGATGAGGCCCGTCGTCTCGCGTGTGAGGGGGACGCTGAGCACTACCACGTCACTCTCGCCCAGCAGGTCGGTCAGTTGGTCGGGGCGAAAGAGCGTGTCGCAGTCGGGGTCGCTCCATTCCTCTTGGGCGGTGCGGCGCAGCCCCACCACGCGCATGCGGAAGCCGCGCGCGATGCCAGCGGCGCGGCGACCGATGGCCCCCAGCCCGACGATGCCCAGCGTGCGCCCCTGCAACTCGAAGCCGCGCAGCGCGCCCCACGCGCGGCCCTGCGCCCACTCTTTGCGCGTTTGCAGCCGCAGCATCTCATCCCATTTGCGCGCGAAGATCAACATCGCACCGAAGATGTATTCCGCGATGGCCTGGGCATTCGCCGAGCTGACGGTCGTGACGACGAAGGGTTGGTCGCCGTGCAGCACGCCCTCGCGGATCAGGTTGTCGACGCCCGCGCCGGGGTATTGCAGCCAGCGCAGCTTGGGCGCGAGCGCCACGATGTCGGCGGGCGGGCGAAAGGTGCACAGCACATCGGCCCCCGGCAACGCGCGGCGCAGCGCGGTGATGTCGCCCACGAC
>JBBQSR010000263.1:0-5906 GCA_038234855.1 Ktedonobacterales bacterium
TGGCGGTCACGGTCGCTTCCTCTCAGTCTACCAGGGGTCGGGTGATCAGGATCATGCCGATGAAGGCGCGAAAGAGTTCGAGCAGGTTATCGCCGCCACAGACGACGGTGCGCGGATCGTCCGGGGCGACCACCACGTGGCGCAGCGCCAGGCACGCCTCGGCCATATCCGCCGTCAGAAACGTGACGCTGAAGCTGACGGGCGGCGGATAGCGCGGCACCAGGGCACGCGTGGGCAATTCCGCCAACGCACGTTGCACGCCAAGCTGAAGCGCCCGCCGCGCCGTCGCCGGATGCAGCGACCGCGCCGCGAAGCGCCCATGCGAGGTCTTCACCACCACCGTCTCGATCTCCGGCACCAGGGCGCGGGCCTCCGCCACCGTCACGTCGTCGCCGCTCACCAGGGCGATGGGCACGCCGTAGTGCGCCGCGACCAAGCCATTCAGCGCGGATTCGCCGACGGGGCGGTCGGCCATCCGCACCTCCCAGATCGCGCGCGGGTTATAGGTGTGGCTGAGGATCGCCGGATGCCCGCCCACCGAGCCATGGTAGCCCAGGAAAAGGATCGCGTCGAAGCTGGCGTCGAGGCCCTCCATCATATAGAGCGGTTTGTGCGCGCCGCTCAGGTACTCGGCCTCGCCGTGCAGTTCGTCGGGCGGCAGGTTGCGCATGGTACCATGCGCGTCATTCACCAGGATCTGCGCATGGGGGTCCACCGCCAGCACGCCGTCGATGGCCGCGTTCAGTTCGCCCAGCAGCAGCCGTCGCCCGAGCGCGAAATCATCGCCCGTCGTGCGAATCTGCTGCCAATCGCTGATGCCCGCGATGCCCTCGGCATCGATGGAAATGTAGATCTTCACGGTGCACCTCATCGATGCTGCGCAAGCAGCCGTCACTTGCTCACGCGATTGCTTTGAGCATATCACATGGCGCGCATAGCACCTGGAGGTGCGGTCTTGTCGAGGGATGTGCATGTGCCCTCATCATTGTACTGCCAAGATGGGCGCGATTCACCATTGTGGCCCCGGTCTCGGGCATGCTATAACAGAGTGTGCAGAATTCACTCTCTTCAAAGGATGGCGGAACGATGGATGTGATGGCAAATGCCCCGGCGCAAGCGCCGCAGCGTGAACTCTTGGCCGAGCGGGTGCGGCGGGTGAAGCCGTCGGGCATCCGACGATTCTTCGAGATCGCGGCGACGATGCCCGATGTGATCTCGCTGGGCATCGGCGAGCCAGATTTCACGACACCGCGCCACGTCTGCGAGGCGGCCATCGCGTCGATCAACGCGGGCGACACGCACTACACCTCGAATTATGGCACGCTGGCGCTGCGCGAGGCTATCGCGGATGAGCTGCGCACGCGCAACGGCCTCACCTATGACCCGCAAGGCGAGATCATGGTGACGGTCGGCGTCAGTGAGGCGCTAGATGACGCCCTGCGCGCCCTGGTGGATGTGGGCGACGAGGTGCTGGTGCCCGACCCCGGCTACGTCGCCTATGAGGCGGGCATCATCTTCGCGGGCGGCGTGCCCGTTCCCGTCCCCACCCGCGCGGTGAATAGCTTCGAGCCGATGGCGGCGGATTTCGCCAGCCGCGTGACGCCGCGCACCAAGGCCATCCTCATTGGTTCGCCGAATAACCCGACGGGCGCGGTCATCTCGCGGGCGCAGATGGAGGGCATCGCTCGGCTGGCCAATGAGCACGACCTCGTCGTGCTGAGCGACGAGATCTACAGCCGCCTGGTCTATGGCACCGAGCACATCAGCATCGCCACGCTACCAGGGATGCGCGAACGCACCGTGACGCTGAACGGCTTCTCGAAGGCCTACGCGATGACGGGCTGGCGCGTGGGCTATGCCGCCGCGCCGCGCGTCATCCTAGAAGCGATGCTCAAGGTGCACCAATACGCCATCATGTGCGCGCCGACCGATGCCCAGGCGGCGGCGTTGCGGGCGCTGCGCCACGGCGAAGCGGATGTGCAAGCGATGGTGGACGAGTACACCCGCCGCCGCACCCTGATGGTCGACGGCCTCAACCGCATCGGGCTGCCCTGCCACGCGCCGCGCGGCGCGTTCTATGCCTTCCCCGACATCAGCGGCACTGGCCTCACCGCCGACGAATTCACCGAACGCCTCATCACCGAGGAGCAGGTGGCCGTCATCCCCGGCACCGCCTTTGGCGAGGCGGGCGCGGGCTTCGTGCGCTGCACCTATTGCACCTCATATGAGCAGATCGAGGAAGCCCTGACGCGCATCGAGCGTTTCGTCAAACGCCTGGTCGGGTAGGGAAAAGCACGTCTTGTGGTGAGTGGGATGGCCTCATTCCCAACCCTTGCCTCTCTGCGGATGGAGAGGGAAGATCGATCATGCCACCATGCGTGGCAGCGACGCCAGGGGCGAGGCAGCGGGCGGGTAAACCCGCGCCTGGGATGACGAAGCCCGCCTGCACAGGCTAGGCCTCGGCGACGCGACCACGCGGGGTGAGCGACGTGGTGAGCGCGGGGCGGGCGGTTGCATCCTCCCGAGAGGTCGGTTCATCGGGGGCGACGCTGCGCGTCAGCCCCCCATCGGCAGGGTAAAGGTGAAGGTGGTACCCGCATCGGGCGTGCTCGCCACGGTGATGGTGCCATTGTGCGCCCCGACGATGGCACGGGCGATGGCCAGGCCCAGGCCCGAGCCGTTGCTAGCGGCGTCATCGTCGCTGGGCGACGCGTTCGGCGCGCGAAAGAACCGCTCGAAGATGTGCGGCAGGTCCTCAGCGTGGATGCCCGGTCCATTATCCGTCACGGTGATGATGGCGGCCTCGGGCGTGCGACGCAGCCGCAGCGCCACGAGTGCCGATGCGTCGCGTCGGCCATACTTCAGCGCGTTGTCCAGCAGCACTAGCAGCACCTGCTTGATGCGGTCGCGGTCGGCCAGGGCCAGCAGCTTGCCGCCGCCGTCGCCCGCCAGCGTCACCTGGCGAGTGCCCGCCACCAGCCGCGCCTGGTCCACCGCCTCGCCCGCCACCTCGCCCAGGTCGATCTGGGTGAGATCCAGCGGTCGCCCCGTGTCGAAGCGCGCCAGCGTCAGCAGGTCGGTCACGATGCGCGACATCCGCTCGGCCTCTTGGCGGGCCGCCGTCAGGTTGTGCTGCACATCGGCATCTTGGCTGACGGGGTGGCGCGCCAGCACGTCCAGATAACCCCGCACGCTGGTGAGCGGGGTACGCAGCTCGTGCGAGGCATCGGCGATGAACTGGCGCACGCGCGCCTCTGAGGCGTGCTGGCGCGCGAAGGCTTCCTCGGTATTGGCCGCCATCTCATCGAAATGCTGCGCGAGTTCGCCGATCTCATCGCCGCGCGGCGGCAGCCCCACGCGCTGATGCAGGTCGCCCGCCGCGATCTGCCGCGCCGCCAGGGTGATGCGCGAGAGCCGTCGCAGTTGCACGCCCGTCACCGGCACACCGATGGCGAAGCCCAGCAAAAAGATGCCTCCCACCGACAGCGCCAGCGTCAGCGCGAAGGTGTGCTGCGTCGCCTGGGTCGCCGCCAGCGATTGCGCGATCAGCAGCACCGCCGGGTATTGGAAGTACACGGCTTTACCCGCCACGCACGACACCGGAATGCGATATTCATACGCGATCAGCGCCACCGCGACGGGGGTGCCGTCCTCCGTCACCTGATAGAATTGCGAGCGGAGCGCCACCACCGCGCGCCAGTTCGCTGGCTTCATGCCGACCTTTTGCGTCAGCCGTGCCAACATCGCCGCCTGAAATTCGGGCGGGGGTGGGCCATTGGACGCGAGCGGAGCGATGGTTTCACCGGTCTGATAGTCGAGCAGGGCGACGGTGCCCAGCCGCGCGGGGGCCTGGGTCAGCGGATCGACCACCATCGTCTGAAAGGCATTGGCATACGCGGGGGTGGGCGTGACGCATTTGCCAGCGGCATCATGGCGGATGACCTCGTTATCATAGGCCGCGCGCCGCGTCAGGGCCGCCGTCACGGCCTCTTGAGCGAAACGCTGGGTGGCGTTGGTCAGCAACAATTGGCTGACCAACGCCAGCAAGATGACGCCCAGCACCGTCAGAATGACGGCCAGCAGCGCCACGTACCACGCGGTCAACCGCCACCGCAGCGAGCGCCAAAAGCTGCGCCGCCTACGCCCCACGAAGGACATAGCCGACCCCCCGCACCGTTTGCAGATAGCGCGGCGCGCTGGGGTCGTCCTCCAGCTTTTCGCGCAGATAGCGCACATAGACCTCGATGATGTTGGTATCCCCGGTGAAATCGTAGCTCCAGATGCGCGTGAGGATGGTCTGGCGGTCCAGCACCTGCCGTGGATGCGCCATGAAAAGGTGCAGCAGATTGAATTCTTTCGCCGTCAGTTCGACCAGTTGCTCGCCTTTGTGCACCTCGCGGGCGCGTTCGTCCAGCACCAGGTCGGCGAAGCGCAGCACCGCGCCCCCCGTGCCGCCCAGCATCCGCTGCTGACGCCGCAGCAGCGCCCGGATGCGCGCCACCAGTTCCAGAAAGTCGAAGGGTTTGTTCAGGTAATCATCCGCGCCACTTTCCAGCCCAGCGACCCGGTCGGTGATGCTATCCTTCGCCGTCAACATGAGGATGGGGATGTTCGCCGTGGCGGGGTCGGCGCGCAGCCGCTCGGTGATGACGATGCCATTGACGCCCGGCAGCATCACATCCAAAATGATGGCGTCGGGGACCTCGCTGCGGGCCAGCGAATAGCCCGAGGGGCCGTCGCGCGCGACCGACACGCGAAAGCCCTCTTGCCGCAACCCCACCTGGATGAAGTCCGCGATGCTGCGCTCGTCATCCACTACCAAGATACGCGGCGGCTCGTTCCCCGCCGTCGTCTGCTGCGCCATGCTGCACCGTCTCTCTCATCATGCGATCCGCTTATCCTTCTCACGCTATTTTACGGGAATCGGTTTCATTCGGCAAGACCAAGTACCAGGCGTTTCCCCCGGTGCGCGTGGATGTGATATGCTACCAGTACCAGAAATTTCGCCAATGAGAAAGGGACCACCCATGTCGGGAAAGGGAGCACTCACCGCGCGCCGCCGCGCCCGCAACAAGCGCCACGGCATCGCGCAGCGCCGCAAGCGCAACATCCGCCGCCGCATCATTCAGCGCCAGGGCGTCTGACGCGCGCCATCCCACGAACGATCCAGCGGACCAGACGGTCTACTGGATCGTTCGCGCATCTGCTGGCCCTCGCCTCACGCTTGCCGCGACGCGCTCACTCATTACCCCCGCTGCCCCCACGCGGCCACACCGGAGGACGACCGTGATGCCCCCCCTGAGCGATCCTACCGAGACGGCGCTCGTCGCCGCAAGCGAGGCGAACTACACGGCATATTTCGCGGGCTTCACCGTCTTACCGCGAATGCAGCTTTGGCATGAGGCCGACTACACCGCCTTCGTCGCCGATAGTGCGCCGGGGAGCACGGTGCTGGCGGCGCGCTTCACGGCTGCGACGGCAGATGCCCAGATTCGCGCCGTGCTCGCCCGCTTGGCACCGCTGGTGCGTCATACCTGGTGGCAGGTCTTGCCCTCCGCCCAACCCGCCGATCTGGGCGAGCGATTGAGCGCGGCAGGCCTCACCTCGCTGCCCCACGAGAGCCGCCCCGTCATGACGCTGGCACTGGCGGCCCAGCCCGCCGCGCCGCCAGTGTCACCTGGGCTGACGATTCACCGCGTCAGTGACGCCGCGCAGATGGCCGACTGGACCACCGCCTCAGCCCTGGGCTTCGCGTCCAACACGGCGAACATTCAGCCGTATCACGACGCCTACAGCGCCCAGGGGTTCGCAGAAGATGCCCCCTGTCAGCATTACATCGGCTATCTGGCGGGTGCGCCCGTCACCTCAGCGACGCTGTTGCTCGCTGGTGGCGTGGCGGGCATCTA
>JBBQSR010000264.1:0-5902 GCA_038234855.1 Ktedonobacterales bacterium
CCAGGGACCATAGCGGCTCACCTGCCGATGCGCCGTCCGCCGCCTGAAGATCGGCCCCGCCGTCACCGCCGCACCCAACAGGTACGCCACCGGATTCTTCCGGTGCGTCTCAGGCATGACGACCTCGGGGATGTCCTCGAAAGGGAGGGCAATTGCGTCAGGGATCATAGGTACGGCCTCGTGATGCGAGAATGATCCCATTATCGCACGCCCCGTCAGCCGTGCCGCGCGTGCCAGTCGGCCAGCAGCGCCGCCTCGCGCTCGGCGCTCAGCCCCGCGCGCAGCGGCACGTCGGGCTGGCGCGTCTGATCCCACGCCAGGGTGTCCCGCACCGTCTCGGCCACTGGGCGAAAGGTCAGCCCCGCCCCGATGGCCCGCCCGCAATCCACGCGGTTGAAGCCCACCGCCTCGCTCGGCACCCACAGCGGCATCTCGACATAGGCCCCCACCGCGTGTTCCGCCAAGAATGCCTCGCTCACCCACGTCACGTGGCCCGTGCCCCCGCTCGCCGCCTGGCACGCCGCCAGCACCTCGCCCAGGGGCAGCGGCTGTCCCGGCCCCGTCGCGTGGTAGGTCCCCGTGGCCCCACCCTCGACCATGCGCACCGTCCATTCCGCCAGGTCGCGCACGTCGATGAACTGCGTCACGTACTCGGGCCCGTCCGGTGCCAGCACCTCGCCCCCTCGCGCGACCCGTCGCACCCAATACGTGAAGCGATCCGACGCATCGTATGGCCCGACGATCAGCCCCGGACGAATGATGAGCGTCTGCCCCGGCATTCCCTCGCTCGCCGCCGCCTCGCATAGCGCCTTCAGCGGGCCATACGTCTCCCCCGTCACCTCCTCCGTGGTCGGGTCGGTCAGCGTTGCCACGGGCGTCGCCTCCGTCGCGCCAGCGGGCAGGTCATCCCCATAGACCGAGATCGTCGAGATCAAGACGTAGCGCCCCACTCGTCCCGCCAGCGCCGCCGTCATCGCCCGCACCTGGCGCGGCACATACGCGCTGGTGTCGATGACCGCGTCCCACGGCCCCCCCGCCAGCGCGCTCAGGTCCGCGTTGCGGTCCCCCAAGATTTCGCCCACCCCTTCAGCCAGCGCCAGCGGATGCTGCCCCCGGTGAAACAGCGTCACCTCGTGCCCGCCCGCCCGCGCGGCCTCCATAATGTGCCGCCCCAGGAACACCGTGCCCCCAATGATCAAAATGCGCATCATTTGCTCCTTTGCCAGGCGGATGCCCAGGCGGACGTAGAGATAAGCCGCGCTACGCCGGAATGGCGAAATCCCATGGCCCATTGATCGTTTCGGGTTGGGCATCTCCCTGGTGTTGTGTCGGCACCCGATCCAGGTGCAGCGTCGCCTGTGCCCCTGTTGGCAGGGGCGCGGTCAGATAGATGAAATCGACCGTCCCCTGAAAGGTGCCCACGACGAAGAATTCCTGCCCATTTTGCCCGGATACCTCATCCACGCGATAGTTGATGGCATGTGGTTTTAGGCTGCGATGGTCCGGCAGATTCAGCAGGGCAAAATTACCCACACCGGCATTCAGGATCTCCTCCGAAAAATAGCCCGGATTCACCGTGGTCTGGTCTGGTGTCTTGACGACTTTCAGCCGCACCCGCACTCCACCCTTGGCCCCAGTGACCCAGTCGACCCGCGTCAGTTGCAGGCTCACCCCATTGTGCTCCACGGGCATCGCCTCTGGCGTGAGGGTACGCGGCGTCACCGGACTCAGTTGGAACGGCACGCGCCACGGCCCCGCCAGTGAATGACTGCTCTCGATCTCCGCAAGCGCGGTGATGGTAAGTGCCGCCGATATCGGGTGGCCCAGATCCGCATCGACAAAGGCCGGGAATTCCAGGCTGACCAAATCCCCATTCTCGCTGATGGCACCCCGTGGCGCGTACCCATGGCCATTTGCGGCAAGGAACGCGCCATCGAAATCAATCGTATAAGCGTGTCCCGCTGGCGCGGCGATCGTCAGGGTCATCAGGGTCGCCAGCGCGGTCGCCCGCACCGTCTGCACCGTGATCGTCGTCCCTTGGGCGCTCGCGGAACCAAGCACGGTAGCTGTCAGGCTCGGTGACGTCCCATGTGAAGCCGTTGTATTGGTACACGCGACCAGCAGCGGCAGGCAGAGCAGCCCCGCGAAAAACCAGGTCACACCCCTCGGCATACTATCTCCTCGGTGCATCCCTGCGGCAATTGAACTGACTACACTGCGCTCGTACAGCGCCCCCCAAAGTATGCCATAGAGCAGGCGCTGAGACAAGACATCTCACGCCCCCGCATCGCTCTTGCTTGCGTGGCGCGGTCCCACGCGCTATAATGGGAAACGTCAAGCCGTCCCTGCGCCGCAACGGCGCGGCGCGCACCACTCGCGATGGAGCGAAACACCCACCATGCTCAAGAATATCGTGCTGACGGCGGCCAATGTGCCCGCCGTCCACCACTTCGTGACCGATACCCCCCTCGGGCGACAGATGGCCAGTCGCTTCGTCGCGGGCGACAACCTCGACCAAGCCATGCCCGCCATCGCCGAACTCAACGCGCGCGGCATCCACGCCTCGCTCGACCATCTGGGCGAAAACACCAGCAACGCCGAGGAGGCCGCCAAGACCGCCGAAGATTACGTCGCCATCCTCGACCGCATCGCGGCGGCGGGGGCCGATGCCAATATCTCCATCAAGCTCACCGCCCTCGGCCTCGACATCGACGAAGACCTTTGTTTGCGCAACGTGCGGCGCGTCCTCGATCGCGCCTGTGCCCTCGACATCTTCGTCCGCATCGACATGGAAGGCTCGACCTACACCGAGTCGACGCTGCGCCTCGTCCATTTGTTGCACCGCGAATTCGCCGGACGCTCCAACGTGCCTGGCGGCGTGGTCGGCACGGTCATTCAATCGATGCTCTTTCGCAGCGCCGAGGACATCGCGGCCCTGGTCGCCGAGGGCATCCGCGTGCGGCTGGTCAAGGGCGCGTACCGCGAACCCGCCTCCATCGCCTTTCCCCAGAAATTCGATGTCGACGAGCACTATCGCCAGCTCATGCGCGCTTTGCTCGCCGGGGGCGTCTACCCCGCCATCGCCACCCACGACGAAGGCATGCTCACCGAGGCCCGCCGTTTCGCCCGCGAGCACGCCATTCCCCCCAGCCGCTTCGAGTTTCAGATGCTCTACGGCATCCGGCGCGACCTGCAAGAGCGACTCGTCGGCGAAGGCTACAACGTCCGCGTCTACGTCCCCTACGGCACGCAATGGTATCCCTACCTCTCGCGGCGGATGGCCGAACGCCCCGCGAACCTCGTCTTTGTCGTCAACAACGCCCTGCGCGGCTGACTTTCGCCGGATTTTGGCACAACTGCACAAAATCCCTGCTACTTTTGTGCCCATCGTGCGTCTCGACATAATACATGGACACGTGAAACAGACGACCAACAACCGTGACAGCGCGCGTGGTGCCAACAGATATCCCGCGACGCTGTGAGATTTTCCCCCGTGCCGACGTAATACCCTATATGAGGGATGCGCGCACACGAGCGCACGAGCCTGACACAGGTGCACCACCACAATGGCGCGGGGTGTCGGTCGGGCGAGTGAGGAGTGGCATGAATCAAGACGAGTGGTCTGATGCAGCGATAGCCGCAGGATTGCGCCGTCAGGACCCGACCGCCCTAGAGGCCATCGTGGTCCGCTATTCGCGCGAAATCTTCTACTTCATTCGCATGGTTCTCAGTAACGTGGGTGCCCTGCAAGACGTAGAAGAGTGTGTGAACGATCTCTTCGTCTCGGTCTGGCAAGAAAGCGAAGCCTTCGATGCGACGCGCGGCTCGTTCCGCACGTGGCTGACGATGCGCGCGAAATACCTCGCGTTAGACCGCCGACGGCATCTCTTGCGTCGCCAGGTGGCGACGGTCGACCTCGCCAGTTTTGAGGGCGAGGGGGACCTCATCGACCAACTCGCGGAGCGCCCCGACCATGGCGAACGTTGGCGCACCCAGGAACCCTGGGCGGCGGATTCGCTCGACGCGGTCGTTGAACGCCGCGAAGAGCATGCCCGTTTGCATCAGGCCCTCGCCCAGTTGCCCGATCTCGATCGCCAACTGATGTACCTGCGCTACTTTCGACTGAAAAGCACCGAAGATATCGCGGCACAAACCGGCCTCAGCAAGCATGCCATCGACACCCGTCTCTGGCGGGCACGCAAGCAACTAAAAGCGACCTTATGGGAGCCAAGTCATGGGCGAGTATGAGCGTTGGGGCGAGCTGAGCGACGATGCCAGCCGCGCGCGTCACTTTCCAGCGGACTTCACGCCGGAAGATGTGACCACCGCGCAGTGGCTCAACGCGCGCTATGACATCGACGGCGAGCAATTGCCGCCACGTTACGCGCAAACCCTCCTTGGCGACCCACAGCATGCTCTCGCCAGCGACGACTTCGAGGAACGCACCATCGATGCGGTCTTCGCGCGGTTGGCGTTGGCGCGCTCCGGTGGCGCGACCCGCCCCACCGCTCGGCTGCGCTTGCGCGACCGCGCGGCGCTGTTGGCCCAGCGCATGAGCCGTCAGGTCACCTTTGGCGTCATGGCCCTGGCCATGCTGCTCTCGTACAACGCCCTCGGCACCAGCGCCGCCTTCGCCAGTGTCTTGCAACTGATCGCCGGGCATACCGGCACCCAGGCGGTGGTCGCTTATCCTACCCGCATCGATGCACGACGGTCGGCGGTCGCCATCACCGATATGACGCTCAACTTCACTCCACGCTGGCCGGGCATGGCGTCGCATCAGTACCGGTTCGTCCGGGCCGACGTCCTGTCGGCGCAGTGGTGGACCAACGGTGCCATGGTCGAGCTACACTACGAACGCTCCGACGCCGCTGGGGCACACCCCCTCACCCTCCTTGAGTTCTTGCCGCAAAACGGCATGGCCTTGCAGGTGGTGCAAGACGGCGCGGCCCAACCAGTGCACATCGGAGAGGCGACGGGCGTCTTTGTCTGGGGCCATTGGGTGCGGCACGACCGCCAAAACGTCTCTTGGGAACCCAGCCAGCGCGCGGAATTGCTCCTGGGGGGCGCGAGCAACGCGGAACCCGTCATCTGGGTCGCCGCCAATGGTCTGGGCAACCTGACCGCCGCCCAAATGCAATCGACCTTGGTCGACATGGCATCGTCGCTGGGTCCCATCCAGATGGGCACCCTGCCCCCACCGACCAATGGCTTGAGCGCCGCGGGGGCGAACCTCGCCCAGGCCGCCAACCAGCCGTTTAACAACGACATCATCGCCCTGGTGCCAGATCGGTCGAATCCCGCTGCACCTACACTCTACGTCCAGGTCGGGCCGACCGACCCCAACAACACGTGATCCCTGCCCTCAGGCAGGTTCTCGATACAGCCTTTCCCTTGGTCTGACTGCTGACATCGGTCGGCATGCAGATAAATCGTACTCGTTTCGCTCGATGACCGAGCAGCGCTCACGCGATGATCTCAGGTCATCACATCACACAGGAGGGCATCACCTTGCGGCTTTCGAAAAGTCGTCTGGCGCTAGCGAGCATCATCGGCATTTTTGCCATGATCGTCTCTGCCTGCGGCAGCAGCAGCAACAACGGCGTTAACGTCACCCAAACCGGCACGTACAAGTATACGGCCCCCACCAAAGGTGGCACCATCGTCTATGGCGATTGGCAGCCCCCGGACGGCGTCAACGTCGTCAACTCGCTGACCGGCGCGTCGGTGGCGAATTCGGAAGTCGTCGCGGCCACGACCGATGGTTGCATCTTCCAGCTCCCCGACCTCACCCTGAAAGAAAAGGGCTGGCTCCCTAGCCAGTGCACCACCGTACCGACCACCGACAATGGCGATGAGGCCAAAGATGGTACTACGACCACCATCCGCCTCGACCCCAAGG
>JBBQSR010000265.1:0-5890 GCA_038234855.1 Ktedonobacterales bacterium
TTCATCGCCATCGTGCAGATCTTGGTCTACGCGGGCGCGGTGACGATCCTCATCCTCTTCTCCATCATGCTGACGCAGAACCCCAATTCGCGCAGCAGCAATCCGCTGAACCGCCAATCACTGATCGCGGCGTTCATCGCCGTGGCGATGTGCGCGGGCATCATCTTCGCCTTCTCGCAAAACGGAGCCTTCGCGGGCGCGTCGAGCCAGGCGGTGACGAACGGGGCGGGCACGGTGGTGAACATCGGCAACCTGCTGTATAGCCCCAGTGGCTTCAGCTATGTGTTGCCCTTCGAGATCTCGTCGCTGGTGTTGTTGGTCGCCATCGTGGGGGCCATCGTCATTGGTCGAGAAGAGGAAAAATAAACGATGCTACTCAATCTGAACTCGTTCCTCGCGTTGGGGGCGGTGCTCTTTTGCATCGGCCTCTATGGCGCGCTGAGCAAGCGCAACGCCGTTTCGGTGCTGATGGGCATCGAGATCATGCTGAACGCCGTCAATATCACGCTGGTGGCGTTCTCCTCGGCCCTGTCCAAGACCCCGCATGGGACGCGCCTGACGGGGCAAATCTTCGCCGTCTTCATCATCACCGTCGCGGCGGCAGAGGCATCGGTGGCGCTGGCCACCATCATCGCCGTCTATCGTCGCCGCAACACGGTCGATGTCACCGAAGTCAATCTGATGAAGTGGTAGGGTGATTGAAGCGCGATGAACTTTTTCGTATCGAACGTTTGGGTGATTCCCGCGCTGCCTCTGGCGGCGTTTTTGTTGAACATCCTCGTCTTCCGCAACTTGGATGTCGCCATTCGTGATCGCGGTCATGTCGCTGCGGGCGGCCACGACGCGCACGCGGACCACGGGCATGACGCCCATGCCCACGCGGATGCCGCGACGGGCGACCCCGAGCACCAGGACGCGGCGCATGACGACCATGGCGACGTGCCCACCGCCGAGGAAAGCTATGTGCGGGCCATCGACACCCTCGACGCCCACATCGACACCCCGGCGGCCATCCCCGGCGCGCTGCGTCGGGCACAGCGCAGCACGGGTGGCGTCGCCGCCGTCGCGTTGGTGCAAGACAACGAGGCGCACGCGCACCACCCGCACGGCCAGCCGACCATCTGGGCGCGGCTGAACGGCTACATGGGCATCGCCTTCATGGGCGGCGCGTTCGCGTGGGCCGTCGGGGTGCTGGTGTCGCTGCTGCAAACCCCCGCGCTGCAAAAGGGCACGACCGTCCCGATCTATGACTGGATCAACGTCCAGGGCTTGAATTACCCCATCAACTTCTATGTCGATTCGCTGACGGCCATCATGCTGTGCGTGGTGACGGGCATCTCGCTGTTGGTGCAGATCTACTCGCAAGCGTACATCGAGGGCGAGGAGCCGCGCGGCTATTCGCGCTTCTTCGCCTGGCTGGCGATCTTTTCGCTGTCGATGTTGCTGCTGGTGCTGTCGTCGAACTTCCTGCTCATATACATGGGCTGGGAACTGGTCGGCCTCAGCTCGTACCTGCTGATCGGCTTCCTCGCGGGCGACGCGCCCAAGCCCATCGCTGGTCGCCCCTCACCGGGCGCGGCGTCGCTGAAAGCCTTCGTCACCAATCGTGTCGGTGACTTTGGCTTCTTGATCGGCATCCTGATCCTTTTCACCGCGACCAAGACCTTCAACTTCACCGACATTCCGGCGGGGCTGGGCGGCATCGACAAGGGGCTGCTGACCGTCGCGATGATCCTGGTCTTTTGCGGCGCGGTCGGCAAGTCGGCGCAGTTCCCGCTGCATGTGTGGCTGCCTGACGCGATGGAAGGCCCGACCCCGGTGAGCGCGCTCATCCACGCGGCGACGATGGTCGCGGCGGGCGTGTACCTGGTGGCGCGCACCTTCCCGCTCTTCCACCTCGCGGGACCCCAGGCGCTCGAAGTCGTGGCGTACATCGGGGCTTTTACCGCGCTCTTCGCCGCCGCCATCGCGCTGGTGCAGATCGACGTGAAGCGCGTGCTGGCGTACTCGACCGTGTCGCAGCTTGGCTATATGTTCGTGGGCCTGGGCGTCGCCGACACGACGGGACCGGGCATCTTTCACCTGATGACACACGCCTTCTTCAAGGCGCTGCTCTTCCTCGGCTCCGGCGCGGTGCTGCTGACGTTGGGGATGCAGCAAGACATGCGCAAGATGGGCGGGCTGGCGACGCGCATCCCCTTGGTCGCCTTCCCCTTCCTGCTGGCGAATTTCGCCATCGCGGGCATCCCACCCTTCGCGGGCTTCTTTAGCAAAGATGAGATCATCGCGCAAGCGTTCGACCATCATTACTATCTGATCTGGGCGGCGACGCTCATCACGGCGTTTTTGACGGCGTTCTACATGTTCCGCCTGTGGTTCCTCACCTTTGGCGGTAAGGGCGGCGCGTTCTTTGGCTTCTGGGGCGGGGAATATCGCGGCACGGTGACGCCGAAGCCGCCCGACATCCGCGTATGGGGTCCGCTGTGGGTCCTGGCGGTGCCAACGGTCATCGCGGGCTTCTGGGGTTTCTCGGGTGTTGGTGGCAATTTCAACGCCTTCATCACTGGCAACCCCGAGGCGGAAGCGTTCGCTAACCCGTTCTTCCAGCCGCTGTCATACGTCAGCATCGCGGCGGGCGTGCTGGGCATCGCCCTGGCCTGTGCGATGTATGGCGTACAGGTCGTGCCGCGCGATATCTTCGTCAGCAATCCATTGGGGCGCGGCATCGCCAATGTCCTCTGGAACAAGTTCTATGTGGACGAGGTCTACAACCGCGTCATCATCAATGGCTTGGTGATGAATCTGTCGCGGCTGGCCTCCTTCATCGTGGACCAGCGCATCATCGATGGCATCTTGAATGGCACTGGGGCGGGCGTGCTGGCCTTTGGGCGCGGCTTGCGACGCTCTGAGAGTGGCCGATTGCAAAATTATGGCGCGGCCATGTTTGGCGGCGCGTTGGTCCTCGCGGGCGTGTTGTTCGCGGTGGTCTATTTCGCGAAGTAAGGGGGGCAGTGAGTCATGTCGTGGCTTTTGACGATCTTGGTCTTTCTGCCCACGGTGGGCGCGCTGGCCGTGATGGTCGCGCCCAAAGGGGCAGTGCGGTGGGTGGCGGCGGGGTTCACGGCCCTCACCTTTCTTCTCTCGCTGTGGAGCTATTTCGGTCCGGTCTTTCACATGGGCTTCCTCGGCCCGCTGAATAACCCCAACGGTTTTGGCTCGGTGGCGCAGCCCGCGTGGCTCGACGCCGCGCCGTGGATCAACATCGATGTGGGGTCGCTGCACCTCAACATCCAGTATCGCCTGGGCGCGGATGGCCTCAGCATCTTCATGCTGATCCTCAACGCGCTGCTGTCGTTCCTGGCCGTCATCGGCTCGTGGAACGTGACGCTGCGGACGCGCGAGTACATGGCGCTGATCCTCATCCTGGAAACGGGCGTGATGGGCGTCTTTTGTGCCGCCGACCTCTACCTCTTTTGGCTGCTGTGGGAAGTGGAACTCATCCCCATGTTCCTGCTGATCGCCATCTGGGGCGGCAAACGGCGCGAGTACGCGGCGTGGAAGTTCGTCATTTACACGATCTTCGGGTCAGCCTTCATGCTCGGTGGCATCATCCTGACCTACTTCTCGCTGGGCAACCAGACGGGGACGTACTCGGCCACCTTTGACTACCTGGCGGCGCACCACGTCGAGGGGAACTTCGCGTTAGGCGGCTTCGCCATCGGCGCGCAGTTGCTGATCTTCCTGCTGCTGTACCTCGGCTTCGCCATCAAGCTGCCGATGGTCCCATTCCATACCTGGCTGCCCGACGCGCACACCGAAGCGCCGACGGCGGTGTCGGTGCTGCTGGCGGGCGTGCTGCTGAAGATGGGCGCGTATGGCCTGATCCGCATCTGCATCGACTTCGCGCCGGAGGGCGCGCACCAGTTCGCGCTGCCGCTGGCGGTGCTGGGTGCCGTCAACATCCTCTATGGCGCGGGTTGCTCGCTGGTGCAGTCCGACATGAAGAAGGTCATCGCGTATTCCAGCGTCAGCCACATGGGCTTCGTCATTCTGGGGGTGGCGGCTGCCGTTGGCCCCGGCGCGACGAATATGGCCTTCAAGGAAGCGGCACTCACCGGGGCGGCCTTGCAGATGTTCTCGCACGGGGCCATCACGGGGATGCTCTTCTTCTGCGTTGGTGTGCTCTATGACAAGGCGCACATCCGCGAGATCGATGTCTTCGGCGGCTTGCAAGCACGGATGCCGCGCCTGACGTGGATCTATACCTTCGCGGCGATGGCGTCGCTCGGCTTGCCGGGCCTCAGCGGCTTCGTTGCGGAATATCTGATCTACACCAGCACCTACGCCATCTATCCGGCGCAGACCATCGTGGCGGCCTCGGCGATGATCCTCACCGCTGCCTACCTGCTGTGGATGCTGAAACGCGCCTTCTACGGCCCGCTGAATCCGCGCTGGTCGGGCATCCCCGATGCCAGTTGGCTTGAGATGGCCCCGCTGCTGATGCTCGGCGTGGTGGTCGTCTTCGTCGGCATCTACCCCGCCTTCTTGCTGGATCTGTTGAAGCCCAGCCTCCACAACATCATGCAAACCGTGGGCGGCACCGTCAGTGCCGTTCACCCCTAGAGGAGCTATAGCAATGAATCTCGGATTAGACGATATCAAGCTCCTCTCGCCGGAAATCGCGATGACGGCGCTGGCGCTGTTGGTAGTGACGCTCGATTTCGTTGTGAAGCGCAAGGCGATCATCAGCATCGTGGCGATTGCTGGGCTGGTCGCGCCCGTCATCTGCGCGACCGTCATCGCCATGACGCCAAATCGCCCCATCACGGGCTTCTATGGCATGCTGCGCGTCGATAACTACGCGCTGTTCTTCGACTTCCTGTTCATCCTCATTGGGGCGGGAACCGTGCTGGCGTCGTATGACTACGTGCGCCTGTACATGCAGAAGAACGCGGGCGAGTTCTATGCGTTGCTGCTCTTCGCGCTGGTCGGCGCGATGCTGATGGCGAGCACGGGCGAATTGCTCACGATCTACATCGCGCTGGAACTCACCAGCTTCCCGCTCTACGTGATGGCAGGGATGCTGCGCAACAGCGTGCCGGGCGATGCCGGGTCGGCGTCGCGCTCGTCTGAGGCGGGCATCAAGTATGTGCTGCTGGGGGCTATGTCATCAGCGATCCTGCTCTACGGCATGGCGCTGTTGTATGGCACCACCGGCTCGACCGATCTGGGCGAGATCGCGAAAGCCCTGATGACGATTGGCAAGGGACCAGATTCGCTGGTGCTGTTGCTGGCGGAGGTCTTCATCTTCGCGGGCTTCGGCTTCAAGATCTCGGCGGTGCCGTTCCACATGTGGGCACCGGATATCTACCAGGGCGCGCCGACGCCTGCGACGCTCTTCTTTTCCGTCGCGTCCAAGACGGCGGGCTTCGCCGCGCTCATCCGCGTCTTTGTGGATGGGGGCCTCTTTAGCGCCAGTTCCTTCTACCTGTGGGGGCTGATCGGTGTCGCCGCCGTGCTGTCGATGACGCTCGGCAATGTCGTCGCCATCGCGCAGACCGACATCAAGCGCATGATGGCGTATTCCAGCATCGCGCAGGCGGGCTACATCCTTGTTGGCTTCACGGCGCTGGCTTTCAACCCGACCAGCGCATCGGCTTCCACGAATTCGGCGATGCTGGTTTTCCTGGCGGTGTACGTCATCAGTAACATCGGGGCCTTCGCGGGCATCATCGCGCTGGCAAATGCGACGGGCGGCGAGCGCGTGCGCGACTTCGATGGCCTGGTGCGCCGCAGCCCCGCGCTGGCCGTGGGGATGTCGCTGTGTTTGCTCTCGTTGGCGGGCATCCCGCCCTTCGCGGGGGCGATCAGCAAGATCTTCATCTTCATC
>JBBQSR010000266.1:0-5864 GCA_038234855.1 Ktedonobacterales bacterium
GGGCTAGAGGTAGATCGCGTGGAGGAACGCTGGCCCAAAGTCGTCACCGCCAAGATCACCTACCTGGAACCCGTCAAGGGATCGCATCATCTGAATGCCACGCGCGTCACCACCGGCGATGGCACCGAACGCAGCGTCGTGTGTGGCGCGCCAAACATCCACCTGGGCGATGTGGTGCCGTTGGCGCTGCCGGGGGCCGTTGTGCAGGCCGAGGGTGGCGAGACCTTCACCATCGGCGTCGCCAAGAAGATGGGCGTCCTCTCGGAAGGGATGCTCTGCTCGCCGCGCGAGTTGGGGCTGTCGACCAGCCATGAAGGCATCTTCCTGCTGCCAGCGGATACGCCGCTCGGCATGGCCTGGGAAGACGCCGTGATCGAACTCGACATCAAGGCGCACCGGGGCGATCTGTTTGGGATGGTGGGCGTCGCGCGCGAGGTCGCGGCCATCGCCAAAACCGACCTGAAGCCCCCCGCGACGGAGGTGCCGGAGCGCGGCAAGACCAAGGTGGCCAAGCTCGCGCAGGTGACGGTCGCCGACCCCGACCTGTGCCCCCGCTTCACCGCGCGGGTCATCCAGGGGGTCACGCTGGGGCCATCGCCGCTGTGGCTGGTACTGCGGCTGGCGGCGGCGGGGATGCGCTCCATCAACAACATCGTCGATATCACCAATTACGTGATGTTGGAGACGGGGCAGCCGCTGCATGCCTTCGACCATGATCGCGTGGCGGGGCATCACCTGACCATCCGGCGGGCGCGGGCGGGCGAGCAGATCACCACGTTGGATGGGCAGCAGCGGACGCTGGACCCCGACATGATGCTGGTCTGCGACGACGACGGGCCAAGCTCCATCGCGGGCGTGATGGGCGGCGCGTTGAGCGAGGTCGCTGACACCACCACCAACATTCTGCTCGAAGCCGCCACATGGGATGCCGGGAACATCCGCCGCACCTCGACCAAGTTGGGGCTACGCAGCGAGGCATCGAGCCGCTTCGAGAAGGGACTGGACCCCGAACTGGCGCGCGTCGGCCTGGACCGTGCCGCGCGGCTGATGGTCGAACTGGCGGGCGGCACCGTCGCGCCAGGCATCATCGATGTGTATGCTCACCCCGTGCAGCCGCGCACCATCCCGTTGCACATCGATGATGTCGCGTGGCTGCTGGGCTACACCGTCACCCCCAGCGAGGCGGCGGGGGCCCTGACCGCGTTGCAATTCGGCGTCGAGGTGGCGGAGGATGGCGGCATGACCGTGACGGTCCCCACCTGGCGCGGCGATGTGCAGGAAGCCGCCGACTTGGTGGAGGAGGTCGCGCGGGTGCTGGGCTATGACCGCATCACGGGCAGCATCCCCGCTGGGCCGCTGCCCGCGCCGCAATTGGCGAGCTGGTTCGCGCGGCAAGAGCGCGTGCGCGACATCATGGCTGGACTGGGCCTGCGCGAGATCGTCACCTATCCCCTCACCAGCCGCGCCGCCATGCTCAACATCCTGGCCGACCCCTCCAACGCCGCGCCGTTGCTGCTGGGCGCGGCCATCCCCCAGGGTGTCGATGAGCAATCTGGCGCGAAGGGGAAAGGGAACAAGCATGAAACCGCCGTCGCCAATGCAGCCGCCACGAGCACGAACCTGCCCGCGCTGACCCCCGATCAACTGCCCACCGTCACCCTGGTGAATCCCCTCAGCACGCGGCAAGAGGCGCTGCGGCTGACGCTGCTGGTGAGCTTGCTCGAAACGCTCAGCGAGAACGCGCGACAGGGTGCGGCGCAGATCCGCCTTTTCGAGGTGGGGCGGCGCTACATCCCCCAGCCCGCGCAGGGCGACCAGGCGCAGTTGCCCCTGGAGCGCCGCAGCCTCGGCATCATCCTGGCGGGACCTGTCGGCGATGAATGGCTGGGCGACCGCCGCGAGCACGACTTCTTTGACCTGAAGGGCATCACAGAGGCGCTGCTGCGGACGCTGGGCATCCGTGGCGCGCGTTACGCGCCGACGCAGCACCCAACCTTCCATCCGGGCCGTTGCGCGCTGCTGGAACTGCCTGTTTCCAGCGGGGCCGACGCGCCCACCGCGCCAGCGGGCATCTTGGGCGAACTGCACCCAGATGTGGCGCGCCGCTACGAATTGCCCAAACGCGGCTACGCGCTGGAGCTGGATCTAGAGCGCCTCTTCGCCGCCGCGCCGGAGGAATGGCACGTCGCACCCGTCTCGCGCTTCCCCGCGCTCACCCGTGACATCGCCGTGGTGGTGGGGCGCGATGTCGCCGCCGCTGAGGTGGCAGGGGCCATTCGCGCGGCGGGCGGCGAATTGGTGCAGTCCGTCACGCTCTTCGACGTGTACGAGGGCACGTCCATCCCGCCCGACCAGCGCAGCCTAGCCTTCACCATCGTCTATCAGGCGGCGGATCGCACCCTCAGCGACGCGGATGGCGACGCCGAGCGCGCGAAGGTCGTGGCGAAACTGGCCGAGCGGTTCGGCGCGAAGATCCGCGAGTGAGGGGGCTGGCGGGGGCGAGCGATGCCTGCTGGTCCCCGCCAGCGCAGAGGGATCGGGACTTTCGCCCCTAGGCGCTGGGTGCCTGACGCCGATATGCTGTAGTGTACCGCCCAGACGCGCGCAAGGGATGCGCGAACCGGCCCCAGGTACACCATTTGCCACCGTCGTGAAAGGATCATCCATTCTTATGAAGAAGCAGCGTTCGTTCCTCCGCCGCGTCCCGGCCCTCCTCTTCCTGGCCGCTGGGGTCAGCGTCGTCGTCCTCGCCAGCCGCGAAGATGGCCGCGAGAAGCTGTCGCAGTTCGGCGAGAGCCTCAGCAAGGGCGTGCAGGCGCTGGGCGGTGCCCTCGCCAACGCGCGCGAGTTCGCGGGCGACTACGCCGAGAAGATCGGCAATCGCGAGGATGCCACCTACCCCAGCTATACCCACATGCCCTATCAGCAAAACGGCAGCGTCGAGCGCAAAGGCGAATTTTCCTCCGCACGCTAACCCCGTGTTTCCCGCGCATTTCTCTGGTGGTCCGGCATGATGCCGGACCATTTTTTTGCGTTATATCGGGGAAAGATGGGCAGCGAGAGCCGACGGGTGAAAGCGAGTAGTACGGAGGGCGGTCGGTTAAAACCGCGCCTGAATGCCTTCGGGCAAGGGTTCATCCCCTGACTCTGGCTGCCACTGCTTTCCCACGCAATGTCAATGAAGCGTGTCGCTGAGTGGCTTGTGTGACGAAAAATTATGAGACGCTGACGTTTGTGTGCTTTTCCTGAGATTTCTGAAACATTCGTGGAGCGCGCATGCTCTAATTAAGAGAAATCGCCTCAGACGATGTCGCGCGTCCACCCCATGTGGTGCGCGTCAGATACACACACAAGGAGACATGCTCATGGCTGCTCATCACGAAAGTAAGGTTCTAGAAGACGCGATCTATCGCAACTATATGCGCTTTTTCGAGATCGCCGAGGAACGCCGCCGCTGGAATCTCTTCAAAGACATCCCCTGGGAAAAGACGAACCCCAATGCCAACGAGTTGCTGGGCGATTTCGTCGAGCAGTTTTGCGGCGTGGAGCTGTATCTGCCCGACTACACCAGCAAGCTAACCCAGATGCTGCGCCACAGCCGAGGACGCGGCTGGTTCCTGGCCAACTGGGGCTATGAAGAGAGCAAGCATTCGCTGACGTTGGCGAAGTGGCTCGTCACCTCTGGCAAGCGTACCGAAAAGAGCGTCGAAGACTTCTCGGATGTCGTGCTCGAAGCCTCGTGGGACCCGCCCTTCAGCGAGCCGCGCCAGATGATGATCTACGGCATGATTCAGGAACTGGCGACGCACGTCAACTATAAGCGGCTGCGCAACATGGCCCACGACGAGGGCGACATCGCGCTGAAAACCGCGCTGCGCTTCATCTCCATCGACGAGATGGCGCACTACAGCTTCTACCGCGACGTAGTGAAGGTCTACATGGCGCTGGATGAAGATAACACCAAGGCCGACCTCGCCTTCGTCTTCAAGCACTTCGTCATGCCCGCGCAAAAGATCGTCCCCCAGGCCGAGGAACGTGCCCAGCGCATGATCGAGGCGGGGCTGTACGGTCCGCGCGAATACATCAAGCTGGTGAAGGAACCGATCGAGACGGCGCTCGGCGTCGGCAACGTCAAGCAGTTGCAGCGCCAGTACCTCGATGTCGATGGTCGCCCGAAATCATTCGTGGTGCCCCAGGTAGCGGGCATCAGCCCCACCTTTCTCCACGCGGAGGAGTGAGCTTTTTCCATGCCATTCCCTCGACACGTGTGGTATGCTCTGAGATAGGATCATGAGCGAGGCCAAACCGCGTTGAACGAAGCATTCACCCGCCTGTTGCAGACATTGCCCTGGAGCCGCACCTCAGACGTCGAAGACGTCGCCGAGGGTGCGGCAGAGGCATTTGACCCCGACACATCACCACTCGATGACGACCTGTCACCCGTGCTCGCGGATGACCTGGCCGACGAGGGGACCGATGCAGCGGAGGAAGCACGCTACCGCGAACACGAACTGATCGCGGCGGCGAAGGCGGGCGATCAATTCGCCTTCACCGCGTTGGTTGACGCGCACTATTCGCAGGTCTTTGGGCTGGCGTGTCGCACCGTGCACGACCCCGAGGAAGCCGCCGAGATCGCCCAAGATGTCTTCTTGGCGGCGTGGCGCGGCCTGGGGTCGTTTCGCGGCGAGGCGCGCTTTAGCACCTGGCTCTATCGCATCACCTATCGCCGCTGCCTGCACTCCATCGAGCAGGGGCGCAACCGTGTCGCGGCCATGGCCCAGATGGCCAGCCTGCAAGTGGAACGCCTAGCGAACGAGTGGGGCGAGATGCAGGCCAACCTGGCTGAGCAAGAGTGGGGCCAGGCCATCCGCAACGAGATCGCCGCGCTGCCCGCGAAATATCAACTGGTGATCGACCTGCGCCACTTTCAGGACCTTTCCTACGAAGAGATCGCGCAGCGGCTGACCATCCCCGTCAGCAGCGTCAAGACGCACCTCTTCCGCGCCCGCACCATGCTGCGCGAACGGCTGCAAACCGTGCAGATGCCCGACCTGGGCAGCGCCCTGCGCGAACGGTTGCCCCACGTTGAGCTACCCCATGTCGAGATGCCGGACGTGGGCGGCGCGCTGCGCGAGATGGTCGACAACGCGGGCGATTTGCTGCGCGGGCACATCAAGTTCCCCATCGTCGGCTGAGGCCCCGCCTCACCGCAGCACCGCGTAGATGACGAAACCGCCCTCCACCACGCGCGTGGTATAGCGCCACCCCTGCTGCTGCGCGTACTGGGGAAAGTTCGTCGCCCACGGCGAGTCGGTGGGGAAGACGTAGGTGCGGTCGGGCGAGGCCGCGACCATGGCATCATACGGACGGTAGCGATTTGGGGCCAGGGTAAAGTCTTCGTGGAGGATGCTGCACACGACCCGCTCATCACTCTGGAAGATCATCCGCATGCACGTCCAGAATTCCGAGTAGACGCGCGTCTCGCCCGCGCCGGTCAGCGTGGCGATGAGGTGATGTTGCTGGGCGGTCTGCGCGCGGGCGGTGGGTGCCAGGCGAAAGGTCGCTGCCGTCCCCACGATGCCACACAGCAGCAGCGCCACCGTCGCGCCAATGGCCGACGCACGGGCGATCCGTCGCGCGCTACCACCCGCGCGGGGCAGCCGATCCCACAGGCTGGCTCCCATGACGGGCAGGGCAATCGCCAGGCTGACGAGGTACCGCGCATCTTGCCACGGCGCGAAGGCGGGTGCCGAACTGATCACATAAAGAATGAGCGTGAGGGCCGGTGCCCCCAGCGCCATCAGCCGACCCAGGGTGCGCGCCAGGTCGCCACGCTCGGCGTCACTCAGCGCGGCGGGGTCACG
>JBBQSR010000267.1:0-5862 GCA_038234855.1 Ktedonobacterales bacterium
TTTTTCTCAGCCGGGGCGAAGACCATCACGGCCAACTTTCCCCTTGGCTTGAGGACCCGATAGATACCGACAAGGGCCTTGGCGAGATCGGGAAGATACATCAGACCCAGGCGACAGATCACAGCATCGAACGTCTGATCCTCAAGTTCGAGATTCTCCGCGTCTATGACCCGCGTCTGCACGTTATTCAGGCCAGCGTTTTGGGCATTTTCTGCGGCAAAGGCGAGGATGTTCGAGGAGAGATCAGTGGCCAAGACCGAGCCTGTTGCTCGCACACGCCTCGCTGCCACGAGCGTCTGCCCCCCAGCGCCTGCTGCCAGATCGAGGACCCGATTCCCAGGACGAAGCTCTGCCATATCGAGCATCCGCTCGGTCGCTGGCCCAAGCCACCGTTCAAGCGTTGGTTCCCAATGGTTCCAGGCCGCCGCCGTCGCTTGCCACTGCTCCTGGGTCGTGTGCTTGTACTGGACGGGGTCAAAGGTAGACATGGTGATTCTCCTTCATGTTCGATTCACCAAATGACGAGGAAAATATATCTCTGCCGGGGTCTGATAGTCAAGTAATTTCATGCTCCCTTGCGTGCCACGAAGATCGTCGCGGGTTGGCCGAGCACCACCGCGACCACCTTTTTCTCGATGCGCCAGCCTGCTTCGCGTTGGGTGGCGTCCCAGAGCGTCGCGTCGCTGGTGAGCGTTACCAGGGGGGCACCGGGGGCGGCGACGCGGGCGAACTCGCGGGCGAGCGCGGTGTAAAGCTCCACATTGGTGGTGAGGTTGCCGATCTGTTTGCCAAAGGGCAGGTTGCTCAGTAGACAGGTGATGCTGGCGTCGGGCAACGGGATCGCGCGGGCATCCCACATCTGCCAGATGGCGCGGATGCCCGCGAAGCCCGCGTTGCGCTTGGCCATGGTCACGGCGTCGGGGCTGATGTCGCCGCCCGCCAGCGTGCCATAGGGGGCCAGCAACGCGCGCTCGATCACCAGCGTGCCCGCGCCGCACATCGGGTCCAGCACAGCGTCGTCGTCGCGTGGCCCGGCCAGCCAGGCCATGGCGGCGGCGACGGTGGGGCGCAGCGACGCGGGCAGGTGCTCGTGCTTGTAGGCGCGGTGGCGCATCGTCGCGTCGCTCAGTCGCAGACCGATCAGCGCCTCGCTGCCATGTAGCCACAACCAGCATTCCAGATCGGCATCATCCTCGACGTGGCGCGTGCCGCGTGGCAGCAGCTTGCGCAGCGCATCCGCTACGGCTTGCCCGGCGTCGATGCGGCGAAAGTCGTGGGTGCCTTCTTTTTGGCTGACCACCCGCCATGAGCGCGGGGCCTCGCCATGCCGCGTGCGACGAAAGGTGCCGAGCGCGGCGGGCAGGTCCGCGTGCAGGGTGGCGCTGTGCAGCACGCGCAGGGCATCGGGTCCGCGACCGAGCTTGTGCACATGGGCCAACAGCACATAGACGTCCTCGGTCGTGCGCAGCTTGAGCAGATTTTGGGGGGCGGCATCGGTGCGAAAGATGACGATGCCGCGCAGAAACTTCACCAGCGTGGCATCTGCGTGGCGGGCGCGAATCTCGCCAAAGGCGACCGTTTCCAGCCCAGGCATGGTCATGGCGTAGTAGGTGGTTTCACTCATGGGGATGACGGGGCACCTGTTTCATCAAAGCATTGCCCCTGTATGGTACGTGGGTGAGCAGGACAATGTCAAGCATCCGGCGATGATGAGGAGGCTGGATGCAACAAAGCCAGCCGCGCACGTGGCCCTTGGCTGGGTGGCAGCGCGTGCGGGACTGGCGATGATGCCGCTTTTTAGAGGTAGACGAGGTAGGAGTCGACCACGGTAAAGATCTTATTGGATGCGGCCTTGGACTGCGCGACGGGTGGCTCATCTACGGGCAAGCGGAATATCTCGCGCTCGCTCAGGGTGCGACCGCACGCGGGGCAGCGCAGCGGCGCGGTGGCAGCGAAGTCGAGGGCATCATCCAGGTCGGTGTGGCACTTGGGGCAGTGAATCATGGCGGTTCACCCTTTCTGGCTGGCGGGATGCTCGAACATTCTCCAAGACGGTGATGAAAGCGGTAAAAGCAAGAATAGGACCAGCCCAGTGGCTCAGCCCCGAAGTCCCCCGACATTGACAGGTAGCAAAGCGGTATGCTATGCTGATGGGGCATATTTTAACGGCACCCATTCCCTAGAGGAGAGCACAGTCGTGGTCAAAATTCGCTTGATGCGGGTCGGCAAAAAGGGCGCACCGCACTACCGCATCGTCGCGTCAGATTCGCGTTCGCCGCGCGACGGGCGCTTCATCGAAATCCTGGGCTGGTACAACCCGCTCGTCAAGCCCGCGGGCATCCATTTCGACGAGACGCGCACGGCAGATTGGATTCTGAAAGGCGCGCAACCCACCGAGAGCGTGGCGCAACTCTTCCGCACCAGCGGCTTCGCCGAACGGCTGACCGCCATCAAACAGGAGCACACCGCTGCAAAGGCCTAATGCCCCCGGTCCCCAGTTGCGCCAACTCGTCGAGTTCATGGCGCAGGGTTTGGTCGACGAACCCGCCGCCGTGCAGGTGCGCGAGGGTCGCAGTGACCGCTATTACGCGGCGTATCATCTGACCGTCGCCCCCGAGGATTTTGGCAAGGTGATCGGTCGGCAGGGCCGCGTGGCCAAGGCGATGCGCAGCATCTTGCGCGCCGCCGGGGCACCCAGTGGCCGCAACATCGCGCTGGAGATCCATGAGCAAGCCGGACCCGCCGAGCCAGCCACCCACTAAACGGCGCTATGGGCGGCCAAAGGCGACGCATTCCCCGCTGTCTGCCGACGCTGCCACGCCCGTTGCCCCCACCCCCGCCGATTGGGTGGTCGTGGGCCAGATCGTCGCGCCCTTTGGTTTGAAGGGCGAGATGAAGCTCGCGCCCCAGACCGATTTCCCCGAACGGCTGGCCTCGCACAAAACGCTGTATCTCGGCCCCGAGCATCGGCCCCAGCAACTCCTCAGCGCGCGGGTACACGGCTCCGTCGTGCTGCTGCGTTTCGTGGGCATCGACGACATCAACGCTGCCGAGGGGCTGCGCCACCAGACCGTCAGCATTCCCGCCGCCAAGGTCGCCCTCCTCAACCCCGACCAATATTATCTGCATGACCTCATCGGTCTGCGCGCCGTTCACGTGAACGGGCACGACCTGGGGACCGTCGCGGATGTCTACACCGGCACTGCGCAGGATCTGCTGGTGGTGCGCCAGCCCGGCAAGGCCGAGGTGCTGGTGCCGCTGGTCAAGGCGCTGGTGCCCCAGGTCGACCTCGTCGCCCGCGTCGTCACCATCGATCCCCCTGGTGGCCTTTTCGATGAAGACTGGGTCGAGGCGTAGGTGAGATGCAAGCAGCGCCGGGGGAGCGATATCGCGCGTGGCGAGGCCGCCTTCGCCCCCGTGAAACTGACCTGACGGGCGATTTCAACCGCCCGCTGCCCCCCGACGCGCTCACCGCTATCGCTTGGGCCGAAACTCGGTCTGCCCGCCCAGATAGGGGCGCAGCGCGGGGGGGATCGTCACCGAGCCATCGGCTTGCTGGTGGTTTTCGAGCAGGGGGATCATGATGCGCGGGCTGGCCAGCGCGGTGTTGTTGAGGGTGTGGACGAAGCGCACCTTGCCCTCAGCGTCGCGGTACCGCACATTTGCTCGCCGCGCCTGGTAGTCGTGGAAGTACGAATCCGAATGCGTCTCACGGTATGCGCCCTCGCTGGGCACCCAGCTTTCGATGTCGTACTTCTTCACCTGGCCGTCGCCCAGGTCGCCCGTGCAGACCAGCACCACATGGTAGGGCATTTCGAGGGCCGTCACGATGTCTTCGGCGTTGGCCAGCAGCGCCTCGTGCCAGCGCACCGACTCTTCGTGGTCATTCGCGCAGATGATGTATTGCTCGACCTTGGTAAACTGGTGGACGCGCATGATGCCCTTGGTGTCTTTGCCATACGTGCCTGCCTCTTTGCGGAAGCACGGCGACACGCCGACGTACTTGATGGGCAGTTCCGCGCCATCCAGGATCTCGCCGCTGTGCATGCCGGTGATGGCGACCTCCGCCGTGCCCACCAGGAAAAGCTGCGTCTCGTCGGCCTCGCCCTCGGTCTCTAGCGCGTACACCTGATCTTTGCCGCGCGGGAACTGCGAATTGCCGATGAAGCAGAATTCGCGTGCCAGCGCGGGCACGCTCAACGGGGTGAAGCCCTTGTGGCTGATGCGGTCGATGGCGAACTGGATCAGCGCCATTTCCAGCCGCACGCCGTCGCCTTTCAGGATGTAGCTGCGCGACCCAGCGACGCGCACGCCACGCTCGACATCCAGCATATCCAGCCGCGTCATGATGGCGACGTGGTCCTGCGGGGTAAAGCCGAAGTCGCGTGGGATGCCGACCCGCTTAACCTCTACATTCTCGCTCTCGTCGCGGCCCGTGGGGACGCTGGCATCGGGGATGTTGGGGACGCGCAGCAGCAGGTCGCGCAGTTCGGCTTCCAGGTCGCGCAGTTGGGGTTCCAGCCCCTTCATCTCGGTGGCGACGGCGCGGCCCGCCTCGATGGCGGCATTGCGAGCGTCTTGGTCCTTGCCTGCCGCTTGGATGTCCTTGGACAGTTGGTTTTGGCGCGCCCGCGCGGCCTCGACCTGGCGGCGCATCTCTTGCGAGCGGGCATCGACCTCTAGCAAGTGGTCGATGTCGATGGCGACGCGCTTGCGCGTGGCGGCGTCCTTGACGATGTCGGGGTTGGCGCGGATGAACGCGAGATCGAGCATGGGGGTCTTCTCTCCTTGCAGACAAAAAAGGCGCGCTGCATCCGTCTGAGGACGTGCAGCGCGCGCTGACGTGGTACCACCTAGTTTGCCGCGCAAATGGATATTTGTTGTGGGGCGCGGCCACTTTATCGCCCCGCTAACGGAGGACGGACCGGCCCACTTCGCCCCGCCGGGGATCGCGGGCACTGCGCGCGAAGGGAGGTCGCTGGCTGGGCCGCCGCCGTGTCGCACCACCCCACGGCTCGCTGTGCGCCGCCCCCGCCGGACCATGTTTCGCGCTGAGCTTCTGTCACCAGGATACCATGGGGGGGTAAGCATGTCAACGGGTGCCCCCACCCCCATGGCTAGCGTATCTCAGTTTTAGAGCAGATGGCGAATCTCGGGCACCGTCAGTGTCCGCAACTCACGTGCCCCCTCAAGATGAGCTCGCACGCGCTGGCGATGCTCAGACCCGGCAACCCGTGCCCCGATGCGTGCCTGCATCGCATCTCCGTCGACTCTCCCGGTGGGGACATGTCCTATCCTCTGGGTGCTGGCACCGCGCGCCGCCTAGCGACCTACTTTCCCTGATACCGAGGTGGGCGTTTTTCCAAGAAGGCCGTGACGGCCTCGCGGTGGTCGGCGGTGTTGATGGCGACATCTTGCAGTTCGCCTTCCATCCGCAGCGCGGTCGCTAGGTCGCTGTCGGCGGAGCGGTACATCTGCTCTTTGATCAGGCGGTAAGCAGTGGTGGGGCCATTCGCCAGCCGCGTAGCGAGGTCACGCACGGTGGCATCAAACTCCGCAGCGGGCACGCAGCGGTTCACCAGCCCCAGTCGCGCGGCCTCGGGGCCGGGCACCTCCTCGGCGAGCATGGCAAGCTCCATCGCCTTGCCCAGGCCGACGAGGCGCGTCAGCAGATAGCCGCCCCCGGCATCGGGCACCAAGCCAATGCGCGCGAACGCCTCGATGAAGCGCGCGTCATCGGCGGCGATGCGTAGATCGCACGCGAGCGCCAGATTGCACGAGGCCCCCGCTGCCACACCCCGCACCGCCGCGATCACCGGCTTCGTCGCATGCTGGAGTCCCTGGAGGATGCGGTGGTACTTC
>JBBQSR010000268.1:0-5860 GCA_038234855.1 Ktedonobacterales bacterium
GGTGGCGGGGTACGCCCTGATCTTTACCCTCGGCTATACCATCCTTAGCCTGCCCATCTCGTATTACCAGGGATTCGTCCTGCCGGGGCGCTATGGACTGCGGACCCAGGCACTCGGCGGCTGGCTGGCCGATCAGGTGAAGGGCATCGTGCTGAGCCTGGTTTTCCTCGTCGTGGTCGTCGAGATCCTCTATCTGCTGTTAGCGACGCAGCCCCAGACGTGGTGGCTGTGGCTGGCGGGCATCGCGCTCGTTTTCACCGTCCTCGTGGCGAATCTCGCGCCCGTGCTGCTATTGCCGCTCTTTTACAAGATGACGCCGATGCCCGAGGGCGATCTGCGCGCCCGCTTGCTGGCGATGGCCGACAAGGCCCATACCAAGGTGCGCGGCGTCTATGTGATGGGCATGAGCCAAAAGACGACCGAGGGTAACGCCGCGCTGATGGGCCTGGGCAACACGCGCCGCATCGTCGTCGGCGACACCATCATCCGCGATTTCGCGCCAGATGAGATCGAGGTGGTGCTGGCACACGAGCTGGGCCACCACGTCCACAACGACATCGCTAAGCTGATCGCCACGCAAACCGCGCTGACCGTCGGCGGCCTGGCGCTGGTGAATGTGGGGCTGCACGCCATCGTCGGCACCAGCGCCGCCGGACTGCACAGCCTGGCCGACGTGGCGACGCTGCCGGTGTTGGCCGCGCTGCTGTGGGCCTATAGCTTCGTGACGGGGCCGCTGGGCAATGCCCTCAGCCGCGCCGTCGAGCGCGATGCCGACCAGTACGCGCTGGATACCACGCGCGATCCGGCGGCATTCAGCCGCGCCTTCTATCGCCTCGCCAACCAGAATCTCTCGCAAATGGACCCGAACCCGATCATTGAGGCGCTCTTTTACGACCACCCTGCCATCAGCCGCCGCCTGCGCCACGCCGAGGAATGGCAACGCGCGACGCGCTAGCGTGGGCTTGACAAGATGCCCTATGCTGAGCAAGGCAACGACGTGCAGACGCAGCGTCGCCATTGACGCGACACGGTCTTGCCCTACACACTCTCCGGTTTCATAACGAAAGGACGAGCGCGCGCGATGAAACTCCGACGATTTTTCGAGATGGCGACGCTGGTAACAGTGTTAGCCGTCTCGCTGACAGGCTGCATCCACGCTGATATCGGCATCACCTTCAAGAATGGCGGCTCTGGTACCTTCACCTTCCTCACGGGCCTCAGCAAGCAGGTCGCCACCCTGGCGGGGTCGACCTCCGGTGGGGATGGCATCACGCAGATCAAGCAGCAGTTTGATGACGCGGGCAAAAAGCAGGTGCAGCAGTACGGCGGCACGTACAAGATCACGGAAGATAGCACCTACATCAATGAAATCTGGACGCACGACTTCGCCAATGTCGATCAGTTGAACCAGCTCATTAAAGATGGCACCAGCTCGTCGTCTTCGTCCTCGGGGGGCACGGGCATCACCACCTCGTCGAATGGCACGAAGATCGAGGTCGCCAAATCGGGCAGCGATTACCACGTGACGGGCCTGCTCGACTTCACGCTGGATACGACGCAGGGCGGCAGCCAGGCGGCGGCGCTGCTGCAAGACGCGCGCATCCAACTGACGTTGTCCTTCCCCACCCTGAAGGCGCACAACAACGAGGGTGTTGTGAAGGACAACACCATCACCTACACCGCCAAGGTCAATGAAAAGAAGACCATCGATGCGACCGGCGGCGACGCGGTCCTGGGCGGCTTGCTCGTGCCCGGCCTCATCGGCCTGGTGGTGCTGGTAGCCATCGGCGCGGCACTCTTCTTCGTGTTGCGCCGCCGCACGCCACCCCCGGCAGCGGCGGCCATGCCCTCGAGCACCCCCTACCCCGACACGTACACGCCCAGCGGCTACGGCGACCAGCCGCCACCGCCTGCTGTGTAGGCGTCTTCGCGGGTACATGGGGGCGGCGGTCGCAAGACGCCGCCCCTTTTCTTGCGGCCAAGCTCATGCTATCATGCGCGCACGCCCAATGCTGTGCGAAATCTGCGCGTGAACCCCGCTGAGCAGGAGCGCCCATGCACCAGCTAACCATCGCCGTGGTTGCCGATTCGTCGGACGAAGCCCTGGCAGCACACCACGCAGCCGCCATGAGCCAAGCTGGCATGCAGGTGCAGCCGCTGGTGGGGCAGCCTTTTGCCGCGCCCGTGCGCACGCACATCTATGAAGCGCTGGTTGTCGTGCTCGTACTCTCACCCGCCGCCCTGGCATCGTCGGCGTGGCTGGCAACGGCTGAATTCGCGGTATATGTCGCCACGCACTTGCCCACGCGCACCGTCATCCTCCTCACCGAAGCGCCGATGGATGTCGACCACCTGCCGCCATTCCTCCAATCTCTTATCCACGTGTCGGCGGCTCGTGATGTGCCATCGCCTGTGCTAGCGACCCTGGGTTTGGTGCCAGTGGCGACGAACGCGGCCCCGCACGCCGAGCGGCTACGCTGGGGCACGGTCTGGCTGGCCCAGGGTCGCGGTGATGACGCGCTAGCCCTTTTCGCATCGCTGACCACGGCGGATGCCACCGATGCCGATGCCTGGCTGATGAGCGGTATCGCCCTGGCTGAGCGAGAGCGCCACGACGAGGCGCTGGCGGCATTTGCCCATGCGCTTGCCTTGCGGCCAACAGCGAGCACAGTGCTGCGCTATCGGGCACTGACGCTCCATGCGCTCCATCGCTATGATGAAGCACTCGCCACCAACGATGCCGCCCTGCACGTGGAGCCAGATGACCCCTTCACGTTGGTGAATCGTGCCCATGTCTTCCATGACCTGCGACGCTACGACGAAGCATTGACGAGCCTGCTGATGGCGCTCGACATCATCCCCGATTTCCACAAAGCCCTCTCGCTGGCAGTGGATACCCTGGACCACATGCGCTTGCCCGCCCGTCGACATGAGTATTTGCAACGCTTGATCGCCGCCGCGCCCACATGGCCCACCATTCCGCTTTGGGAGGTGACAGAAGCATTCGCGGCGGGAAGAACCGCCGAGGGCCTGGCATTCGCTGACGCGGCCATCGCTAACAACCCACAGGACGAGCAGATGTGGCGCGCGAAGATCACGCAGCTCTTGCGTCAACGCGACTATCAAACAGCCCTACAGGTGAGCACTGCTGCTTTGGACGTCTTGCCGGGGAAAGCGATACTCCTCACGCTGCAAGGCATCGCCCTTGCTGGATCGGGACGCACAAAAGAGGCTTTGCATGTCTATCGTACCGCCATTCAACGTGACCCGCGCCTTGTCCCGCCGCTCGTCAATGCCGCGAATATCTTGCGCAAGCAACGGTTATTTGACGAGGCGCGGGGGCTGATCGAGCAAGCGTTGCGCCTCGCACCAGAAGACGTGGATGCCAACAATGCGATGGCGGTATTGTTGATTGACCAAGGGAGGGCGGATGATGCGCTGTCAATCATTGACCGTGCCCTTTTGCATCATGCGCAAAGCGTTTATCTGTGGAATAATCGCGGCTGGGCGCTCCTCCGTCTGGGTCGCTATGAAGAGGCCCTCCCTGCCCTCGACCGCGCGGTGACGCTCGATCCCACGTACACCGCGGCGTGGCAAAATAAGGCTTTCGCCTTGAGCCGATTAGGTCGCCAGGGTGAAGCCATGGTAGCTCAGGGCAGAGCAAGCAGCCTCGATCCCCAGGCATATCGCCGCCGCATGCGTCGCCAATGGCAATTCTGGTTTTCGTGGGCCTGTGCAATCGCGATCTTGCTCGTATTGTTCGCCAAGCTCTTCAATCTGTTGCCCTAAATGAGCGTTTGCCTTTACCCCGGATGTCGGCCCAAGTCGAATAGACAGCGGCGCTGCCAACGTCGATGCACCTCTCGACCCGTTGGAAAAGGCGCGGTTTGCCCGCCATAGTTCCGCGCCCTTTGCCGCCCTCACTCGACCTCTAACAACCGCAGCAGATCGTCGAGCGACTGGATGACGGGGCAATCGACCGCCAGCGGGTCGAAGCGCGCGCGACGGTCGATGAGGACGGGATGGATGCCCACCGCGCGTGCGCCCAGGATGTCTTGCACATAGGTATCGCCGACATAGAGGGTATAGTCGCCCAGGGCATCGCCGCGCCGCAGCGCCTCTGCGAAGAGCGCGGGGTCGGGTTTTGCGCGGCGGCTGGTGGCCGAAACGATGCCGAAGCTGAAATATTGGTGCAGGTCGTTGCCACCCAAGATCGGCCCCAACTTGATGCCCCAATCCGAGATGATGCCCAGCGTATAGCGCGCCCGCAGCCGTTCCAGCGCGGGGACGACATCTGGGTATGGCTGCCACGTCACGTGATGGTCAAATGCCGCCAACGACGCTACCACGCACGTCTCTAGGACCGCCGCATCCGCGATGAACGGGGTCAGGAGCGCGGCGAAGTAGGCGCGCCACGTCGCGTTGATCGTGTCATTGTCGGCCCAGGTGCCCCCCGTGGCATGGTGCGTGCCCGTGATCACCTCATTGGCGACGGGGTAGCGCGCCCGCAGGTCTTCCAGCGCGATGTCGACGCCCGCGCTGGCGGCGACGCCCCGCACGATCTCGATCAGCGACGGCTGAGGACGCAGCAGCGTGAAACCCACGTCAAAGAAGACCGCGCGAATGGACTGCGGATGCGCCAGCCACGGCGCGATGCGCAGCAGCCGCGCGCGCTCGGGCGCGGCATCAGCCTGCTCACCGTGCGATGAAGCACCTTGCTCAACGTTCAAAGTACAGAATCCTCCAGCCGCCGATGATGCGGAAGCCGATCTTGGCATAGACCCGCGCGGCGGGTGCGTTGTCGTCCAGATAAAAGAGGTAGGGGCGGCGGCGTTCACGCAGCAGTTCGCGTGCGAGCGCCGCGACCACCGCCGTGCTGAGGCCACGGCCCCGCGCGTGGGGTGCCGCCCACACCCCGCCGATCATCGCCGCCGTGGGTGTCTCGGCGGTGGTCGCCGCCGCCGCCACCACCTCGCCATCCAGTTCGGCCAGGTGGGTGCGCAGGTGGCTCAGGCGGCTCATCATCACATTGCGGATGGCGTGGTAGCTCATGGCCTCGAAGCCCGCGCTGCGAAAGTAGAGCCGCGTCAGGGCGTCGACATCGGCTGGCTGGCCGCGCCGCACCCGCGCCCCATCTGGCAGGGGAAACGGTGCGGTGGTGAAGCGCGGCTGGGGTAGGTCCGCGAAGTGGTGCTGCTCGGCCCGGAGCAGCCGTTCCGGCGCGCGGGCCTCGATGCGCGCCATCGTCGCCGCTTCGCCCATGATGAAGGCCAGTCGCTCGCCCAATGCTACATCGATCAAGGGGTCAAGCGCCGCGCCAGGGCGGGCGTAGAGGTTGCCATTCGGTCCCGCGCGCATCAGCACCGCGTCGATATCGCCCCCAAAGCTCGTCTGCGCCCAATAGCGCGGATCGTCGTTCGCCAGGCCATAGGATCGCGCGTTGCTGGCGATGAAGAGCGCGTAGCCCTGGTCGCCCGCCGTCGCCGCCAGCAGCGCCGCCTCGTCGGGCGGCCCCAGCCGCCGCACCGTCGCGGGCGGCCCAGCGGCGCGCGAACCCTCGGGTGAGATTGCCCCCTCCACGCGCCGACCACCTTTCAGTGCCGATGCACCAGCGCCAGCAGGTGCGGGCCAAAGACCAAGAGACCGATCACTACTGAGAGCATCGCGTTCAGCAGCACCGCACCCGCCGCCACATCTTTAGCGATCTTGGCCAGCGGGTGAAAGTCGTGCGTGGCTAGGTCGACACACGCCTCCGCGACGGTGTTAAACATCTCAGAGATGACGACGCCCGTGATGGCGACGAAGACCATGGCGAATTCTACCGGCGAGATGCGCAGCCACAGCCCCGCCGCGATAGCCA
>JBBQSR010000269.1:0-5852 GCA_038234855.1 Ktedonobacterales bacterium
TCAAATATCTGGTGACGGGCATGCTCTTCATCGTCTTTGATATCGAGGCCGCGTCGCTGCTGCCCCTGTCGATTTTGATGAAGCGGCTCGGTGTGACGGGTCTGCTGGAACTCGTCACCTTCGTCGCCATCTTGCTGATCGCCTTTTTCTACGTCTGGCGCAAGGGAGCCTTCACATGGGAATAGACCTCGAAGCCGAAGGGCAACGCCCCCCGAACCAGTGGGAGCCGGTGCAGTTTTACAGCAACACGCAAGAGCCGCGTCTGGCACGCGGCGCGCACAACCACAGCGCCAATGTCGTGCTGGCCCAGGTCGATAAGCTGGTGGATTGGGGCCGCAGTTCATCGCTGTGGCCCGCGCTCTTTGGCCTGGCCTGCTGCGCCATCGAGATGATGGCGACCTCCGCCGCGCGCTTCGACCTAGCCCGCTTTGGCGCGGAGGTCTATCGCGCCAGCCCCCGCCAGGCTGACCTGATGATCGTCGCTGGCCGCGTCTCGGTGAAGATGGCCCCCGTCGTCCGCCAGATCTACGAGCAGATGCCCGAACCCAAGTGGGTCATCGCCATGGGCGCGTGTGCCTCGTGCGGCGGCGTCTTCAACAACTATGCCATCGTGCAGGGCGTCGACAAGATCATCCCCGTCGACATCTTCGTCCCTGGCTGCCCCCCCACGCCGGAGATGCTGCTGTTCGGCTTCAACCAACTGCAAGACAAGATCCGCCAGGGCATCCCGAATCCGCCGGACCCCATGCTGGGGCGACGGTAGAGCAACGATGTAGGCTGGACGCGAAAAGCGCGAAACTCCACGAAAGACGCGAAATACGGTTTCTTCGTGGAGTTTTCTTGCAGATGGCGAGGCAGCGGATGGCGGTACAGCGACCGAATTTGCCTGGATGGGGCCAACCGTTACTCGGTGGCACCCCCTTCACGGTGGATGATGTCGAGCGCATCCCCGATGATGGGTTCCGCTATGAACTCTACCGGGGCATGCTCATCCGCATGGCGGCGAACATGGCTTCATTAATCAGGCGGTAGCTTCGCTTGCAAATCCGCACGCTAAGCAAGTTAAAGCAGCGAAGACCGCTCAGCCCATTCATCGCTTGGTTCGCCTCTTACCAGATAAAGCTAGGCAGCGGGCCATGTTCACGGTATCTTTAACTCAGACTCTTGTTTCTTACTGCCGATGCGGCGCTTGTAGGTAATCTCACGCTTGTCACGGCAAATACTGATTACCAGCGAATACCTAATCCGAAGGCGATAAGAGTCCCGCGCAATCCGCTCAAATAATCACATGGCAGGCAAGCCCTAGTAAAGTTTGCGACGTAGCGCAAAAGAACTGATTAAAATTAATGTAGCGCCGACAAACATTCCAACGGCCCCGCTCCCAATATTGTGCCAATTTTGCCTTATAAGTGAATCGAGAATAAGGAGAGTAATGAGACAGATGCCCACGATAGTGAGGAATACAAGAGTCCTCAGCGGTACAAATGGTCGGCGTTGAAGGAGTCCGATGAAGCTTCCTAGTGCCAAAACAGCAGCTAATAGTATTGGACCATATAAGGCGAGGACTAGTATCACCTTGGTGATGGGAGATACTACATCTTCTGAGCCGGTAGTAAAGAATCGCTGAAGAGTAAGTCCATCTATCCAGGGCAAAAACACGAAACTCAAGAGTGATACGATCCCACCTAGCAAAAGCAGCCAAGATGCCCAAAACTTGTGAATTGCCCTGGAAGTTTGAACATCGTCATAGTCGGCCATAAATGCTTTCTCCTATATTTTGAATGCTCCCTTAAGAAGCATGGGGATTAAGGTAGTCAAAATCTGCGGCGTAATGCTCAAGCGCCCATTTAGTTGCGGCAGCAACATCATCGCTCGTCTGATACGGTCCTGGCTTATGGATTTCGATACCGATAACCTCGCCTACCTGCAAGCCTAGTTGCTCGACAACCTCCGATGGAATGATGATAGACTCATCCCCGATTCGTTTGAGTTGTTGTATAAACATCGCGTTTTCTCCTCATGGCATACTGTATCACCAATAGCCCATCCGCCGAAACCGCCCGCTGGACGATCCGCCGCCGCTGTGCTATCCTTTGAGCAGAACCATCATCCGGCGATGTTGGTGCAATCGCATTTCCCCGCAGCGTGAAGCTCGCTTGAAGGACACCACCCAACCATGGCAGAGATAGAGGCGACGGAGGCGACGCCCGCCCCCGTGACGCTCGCCAGCCGCACGGTCGATCTGGCGCGGCAGACGCTCGGCGACGACGTGCGCGAGGTCGTGGAGCATCGTGGCGAAACCACCATCATCGTCGCGCCCGCGCGCATCGCGGAGCTATGCCTGGCGCTGCGCGACGCGCCCGACCTGCGCTATGACTACCTGGCGGACCTCACGGCGGTGGACTGGGACGACCGCGTGCCCCGCTACGACGTGGTCTATCACCTGATGTCGCTCACCACCCGCGCCGTCATCCGGCTGAAGCTGCGCGTCGGCGACGAGGGCGAGGAGCAACCCGAGGTGCCCACCGTCACGGGCGTGTGGGTCGGCGCGAACTGGCCCGAACGCGAGGTCTATGACCTCTTTGGCATCGCCTTCACCGGGCACCCCGACATGCGCCGCATCCTGATGCCCGAGGACTGGACCTCGCATCCGCTGCGCAAAGATTACCCCATCAGCGGCTTCGCGCTGCCCGACCCGCACTGGGCGGGCCAGGTGCCGCTCGACACGACCCTGCCCACCGGGACGGGGCAGCAGACGCTGCGCTCATCCACGGGCGTGCCTAATGAATCCCGAGATGTGCTGCGCGAGGAAGAATAACGATGTCAGAACAGACAGATGCCCTGCTGACCCAGCTCGATGAATCCCTGCGCCGCCTCACCTGGGCGCTGATGGATGTGGACGAAGACGACCTGAACGCCAGCGAAGACAACGAGTGGTCGCCAGTGCAGATCCTCGCGCATGTCAAAGCGTGCGACGACATCATGACGGGGCGCATCGCTATGCTGCTGGTGCATCCGCAACCGATGCTGCAAGACTTCAACGAGCGGGCCTGGGCCGAGATCGCGGGCTACACCATGGCCCCCGTCGACCAAACGCTGATGGCGCTGCAACGCCACCGCAACGAGATGGTCTGGCAACTGCGCAACCTGCCCGACGAGGCGTGGTCGCGCACCGCCCAACATGAGACGCGCGGCACCCTCTCGCTGCTGGATCTCGTCCAATCGTTCGCCGACCACGAAACCGAGCACGTCCAGCAACTCGAAGACCTCTTCGAGGATGTCGAGGAATAAAGCCCGACCCACGCTACACTGAATGCCCAGAGGACACCACCTATGCAACTGGAAGAGCAACGCATCCTGCAAACCGAAGACAGCGTGCAGATCGATGAACGCACCCGTGTGGATACCATGACGATCAACATGGGACCGCAGCACCCCTCCACTCATGGGGTGCTGCGGCTTATCCTCACGCTGGATGGCGAAACCGTCACCAAGGCCATCCCCGACCTCGGCTATCTGCACACCGGCATCGAAAAGACCGCCGAGGCGAAAAACTACTTCCAGACGCTCGTGCTGACCGACCGGATGGACTACCTCGCCCCCCTGTCGAATAACCTGGGCTACGCGCTGGCGGTCGAAAAGCTCCTTGACATCACCAACGACATCCCGCCCAAGGCGATCTATACGCGTGTGTTGCTGACCGAGTTGCAGCGCATCGCCAGCCATCTGGTGTGGCTGGGCACGCACGCGCTGGACCTGGGCGCGCAGTCCGTCTTCCTCTACGCCTTCCGCGAGCGCGAGGTCATCCTCGACATCTTTGAGCTATGCTCCGGCGTGCGGCTGATGACCAGCTACATCATGCCTGGCGGCTTGCAGGCCGACCTGCCCCCTGGTTTCGAAGCCAAGGTGCGCGCCTTCCTGGCGGCCTTCCCTGGTCACTTGCGCGAGTACCACGACCTGCTCACCAACAATCGCTTGTGGATCAGCCGCACCAAGGGCATCGGTCCGCTGACCCGCGAGCAAGCCATCGCCTTTGGCGCGTCGGGGCCGACCCTGCGCGGCAGTGGCGTCGCGTGGGACACCCGCAAGATGTTCCCCTACGCGGGCTATGACCAGTTCAAATTCGAGATTCCGGTGGGCACCAACGGCGACACCTATGACCGTTACCTCGTCCGCATGCTGGAAATGGACCAGAGCCTGGGCATCGTGCAGCAAGCCCTGGACGGCATGCCCGAGGGCCGCTGGCAGGTGACGGATCCCAAGATCGTCCCCCCGCCCAAGTGGCAGATCGCCACCAACATGGAATCGCTGATCCACCACTTCAAGCTCTACACCGAGGGGTATCGCCCGCCCGCTGGCGAGGTCTATCAGCGCATCGAGTCGCCGAAGGGCGAGCTGGGCTACTATCTCGTCAGCGACGGCACGGCGAAACCCTATCGCATGCACGTGCGCGCCCCCTCCTTTGGCAATCTGCAAGCACTGCCCACCATGATCGAGGGCCAGTTGCTCTCAGATGTCGTCGCCTCCATTGGCTCCATCGACATCGTGCTCGGCGAAGTAGATCGGTAGGGATTGGACGCGAAAGGTACGAAAATCCACGAAAGACGCGAAAAAACGTATTCACCACTTTCGTGCCTTTCGCGGGGTTTCGCGCTTTTCGCGTCCGAAAAATTGTTCAGTGAGGAGTACACACGATGATATCCGAAGCGGCGCGGGAACGCATGCGCGCGGCGGTGGCGAAGTACCCGGTGGCGCGGTCGGCGCTGCTGCCCGTGCTGCGCATCGCCCAAGAAGAGGAAGGCTACATCACCCCCGAGGGGTTGCGCGTCGCCGCCGAGATGGTCAGCGTCAAAGAAGATGAGGTCGAGATGGTCGCCTCATTTTACGCGATGTACTTCAAGGAACCGGTGGGCAAGCGCGTCATCAAGGTCTGCACCAGCATCAGTTGCTATCTGCGTGGCTGCGACCAACTGATCCACCAGCTTGAGGACGGGCTGGCGCTCAAGCGTGGCCAGACGCGCGCCGACGGCGAATTCACCCTGCTGGGGGTCGAGTGCCTGGCCTCGTGTGGCACCGCGCCCGTCTTGCAGGTGAACGACGAATTCGAGGAAAACGTCACCCCCGACCGCGCCAAGGCGCTGCTGGCCGAGTGGCAGGGCAAGCGGTAGCGCGATTCGCGGCGAGCACAGCACCATAATGGGCGACGGTGAGCCGCCCGTTGCGGGGTGCCTAACAACCGCTCAAGCTTTTTCCGGTGGCTGTCGATGGTGAGCAAAGGGAAGTAATCCCATCACCATCTGATCATCTACGGGAAAGAGTGCGCCATGCAACCCATCACCTCGCCAACGGCCCAGACGGGCTGGCTCCGCAATGCCTCGACACGCACAAAATTGCTCAGTGCCTTTACCGCGTTGTGCCTTTGTATGGCCGTCGTGGGGGGCATCGGCATCTGGGGCATGAGCCAGATCAATACAGGCACCATCGCCATCGCTGACCATAATCTACCCAAGATCGTCGCCCTGGCGGGCATTCGCAACAACTTCTTGACACTGGAACGCAACCTCCGCCAGGCCTTCATCGAACCGAGCATCGCCAAGGTGCAGCAGCAAGTCGCCCAACTCGCTCCGACGGAAGCCACCTTGCAGAGCGACCTGAAGAGCTATCTCGCTTTCGATCACGACAGCGCCGAAAACGGGATCATCGCAACGTTACAGCAAGATATTCAGCAGTGGATTGACATCCTCCATACCATCGAGCCACTCGTCGCCGCTAATAGCAGTGCGGCGGATGCGCAAGCCGTGCCCATGATCATCAACACCTGGGGACCGCTCGGCACGAGCATTAGCAACCAC
>JBBQSR010000270.1:0-5791 GCA_038234855.1 Ktedonobacterales bacterium
GGGGGTAGCCCGGCGCGCGTGGCGCGGCAGTAGTGTCGCAGCGGCGACGGCGCGGCGGAGCGGGGCGCGGGGGCGGCGGGCAGCAGCGTCACGGCCCAGGCGGGGCGGCTGTCCGCTGCCGACGGCGGCGGCGCATCTGGCAGTTCCTCGCCCTCCACCGTCGAGACGCGGTAGCCTCTGGCGCGCAGCCAGCCCTTGAGCTGTCCCGTCGTCGGCAGCCACAGCGCTTCGGCGGCCACGATGCGCCGCGCGGCCCAGCGTGCCGCGCCATCCACCACCGTCAGCCAGCCCGCCGCTGTGCCGTCGATCACCAGCCACAGCCCGGCATCGGCCCCCGCCAGGTGCGCGGCCCCGAGCAGGGCGCACCAATCCCCCGGCTGCGGCTGCCAGGCCAGCCCCGCCGCGCGCAGCCGCTCCGCTACATCGGCTAGCACCAGATCATCGCGCATCGCCGCTGCCCCCCTTGTGTTTTATCGCTGTTCGGCTTCATTATATGTACAACGTCCACAGAAAAGAGCGACAGCCGATGGTTCTCTTGCACGCGATGGAAGCCCCCTACGATCTGCCCGGCATCGACATTCGCCGGGGCGACACGATGTATCATCTGCTCTCCGACATCCCCGGCACCGAGGGCACGGCGGAATTGCTGGCCTTCGTGCGCGCGTGTGGTGGCCACGATAGCTGGATGCAAGCGGCGGGCACCTATCGTGAGCACTTCGACATCTTCGGCGAATGGGCCGAGCGCGCGCGCGAACTGGGGGCGCGCCTGGCCGATGGGCATGAGGTCGCGCGCATCCTGACGCAGAAACGCGCGGCGCTGGCCCAGACGGCGCTGGCCGTGCCCGCCCTCACCAGCCGCCAGATGCGCGGCCTGGACCATCTGCTGACGAATACCTATGGCATCCTCCCCGTGCAGCGGATGGAGCTTGCCGCCACGCGCGTCGTGGAACTGGCGCGGCACCTGCTGGGCGGCGCGCTGGCGGGGCAACGGATCGCGGTGCTGGCCGGACTGGGCCGGACGGGCGCGACAGGGCTGGTGGCCGCGCGGCTGCTGACCAATGCCGGGGCGCAGGTCACGGCCTGGCTGCCCACCCCTGCCGAGCGGCTCGCCCCCGCCGCACGCGACGCGCTGGCGACCTTGGCGGCCATCGGCGTCCCCAGCGCCTTCACCGCGCCCCCCGACCGCGCCAGCCTCGCCCAGAGCGCGCTGGTGGTGGATGCGTTGCTAGGTGTGGGCACCCACGATGCCCCCTATGGTCCGGTGGCGGAAGCGATCCAGCGGATGAACGCGGCGGCGGTGCCCGCGCTGGCGATTGATCTGCCCTCGGGGCTAGACGCCAACGAGGCGGGGGCACATCAGCCATGCGTGCGCGCGACGGCGACGCTGGCGCTGGGCTTGCCCCTGCGTGGCCTGACCCTGGTGGCGGCGGCACCCGTTGTCGGCGCACTCTGGTTGGGCGATATCGGCATCCCACGTCGCGCGCCCAAGCATGTCGGGGCGCGGGTGGGCGCGTTCTTTGCCGATGCGCCGCTCGTGCGGCTCGACGCCGCGCCGCTGGCGGGTGACGCGCTGGCGAGCGAGGTGCGCCAACTGCGCGTGCACGCCGCGCCGTAGCCCGCGCATGCCCCATCTTCCCTGGCTGTTGGCGGGAACGCGGCTTCAGTGCTACACTGCTAGGGTAAGCATCGAGCACACTTTGCCTTAGAGTATTTCTCCAAAGGGTTGAGCAGGCGTGTAATGCGCTCACCCAACCCTCGCCGCAGCGTTCAGGCGCGGTTTTAACCGCCAGCCCGCTACTGTCGACGAAAGCTGCTCTAAGGGATAACATACGAGGAGCGGGCAACGCAGATGGCACAACCAACATTCAATGTCGTGAAGTTTCGATTTGGCGTCGTGGTCGTCGCCAGCGATGGCGAGGCGGGGTCGGTGACGGGCGCGGTGGTGCAGCCGAGCCAGCGCACCGTCACGCATCTGGTCGTGAAGATCGGGCGCGGACCGGGCGGCGTCTTGCGCACCGTGCCGATCGAGCGCGTGGTGGGGTCGACCGCCGACGCGGTGGAATTGAGCATCACCCGCGAAGCCCTGCTGGGCGCGATGAACGAGGTGAGTGCCGACCAAACCCAACTGTCGCGCGCCACCCAGGTCACCAACAATGATGCCAGCCTGGGCACCCTCACCCAAATCTCGTACATCATGGGCGACAACCATCTGCATCGCTTGGGGGTGAAGCGCGGCTTGACCAGCGGCGAGGTCCTGGTCGTGGGCACGCAGGTCGTCTCTATCGACGCGAATGGGCGCACGGTCGCCTGTGCCACCACCGACGCGGCGCAGCTCATCCCCTATCGCGCCGATGCGGACCTGCTGGACGCGGTGCGGACGGCGCTCTATAACTATCCGCGTCTGCATGTGGACCTGCGCGCGGTAGACCTGCGCGTGGTGGATGGCGAGGCGTGGCTGCTGGGCAACGTCGCCTCCACGCTGAACCGGCGCATCCTCGAAGACCTGCTGGTCGAGGTCGAGGGTCTGACGGCGGTGCACAACGAGGTCGTGGCCGACAACGAGCTGGCCGTGCAGATCGCGCAGGCGCTGGCGCGCGACCCCCGCACGCGCGGGCAACTTTTCGGCGTGTACCCCAACCTGGGCGAGGTCTTTTTGCGCGGCAACGCGCGATCCGCCGAGGCGCTGCAAGCCGCCATCGAGATCGCCCACAACGCGGGGACAGGCCACCACGTCACCAATCAGATGGTCATCAATGGCGGCACCAGCCTCGTGCCCATGCTGGCCCCCGTCACCGGCACCAGCGACATCATCCCCGGCGGCGACTAGGGGGCACGGTGATGGATGCTGGCCTGACCATCGTGCGGCTCGTCGCGCCCAACCCTGGTCCCATGACGGGTGAGGGCACCAATACCTTCGTCGTGGGTGATGCCACCGGCTGCCTGGTGATCGACCCTGGGGTAGACGATGCGGCGCATCTGGCCTCCATCGCGGCAGCGGGGATGGCGCTGGGCGGCATCCGTGCCATCGTCGTCACCCACGCGCACCCCGACCACATCGGCGGCGCGCTGGACCTCGCCCTGACGACCGGCGCGGAGGTGCTGGCGGGAAGCGACGCGGCGGCGGGCGTCCCCTTCGCCACGCGGACCCTCGCGGATGGCGAGGAGATCGCGGCGGGTGCACAATCGCTGCGCGTGCTGGCGACGCCAGGGCATCGGTTCGATCATGTGTGTCTGTGGCACGCACCGTCGGGCGTGCTCTTCGCGGGCGATCTGGTCGCGGGGAGCGGCACGGTCGTCATCATCCCGCCCGAGGGCGACATGGGTGCGTACCTCGCATCGCTGACGCGGGTGCAATCGTTGCCCTTGGTGCGCGTCTGGCCTGGTCATGGCCCCGCCATCACCGACCCCCAGACGAAGCTGGCCGAGTACGTGGCGCATCGCCTGGCGCGCGAGGCGCAGGTGCTGGCGGCCCTCACCGCCGTCGCCACGCCCCAAACCGTCGATCAACTCGTCCCGGTGGTCTATGCCGACACCGATCCGCGCATGCATGGCTGGGCCGCGCGATCCTTGCTGGCGCACCTGTTGAAGCTGGCAGACGATGGCCGCGTCGTTCAGCACGATGACCACTGGTCCCTGGTCTAGCCCACGCCATGGGCGAGGAAGCTGCACCTTTACTGTTGGCACCCAAACCACCAGGGCAACAGATATGGGGCTATTCGGTAGGCTTCGCCTGTGGTGCGCGCTGGCGTTGCAAGACGTAGAGCGTGCTGGACGTGGCGATCCCCACCATCGTGCGGATAGTCAAGACCTGCCAGCCCGCCGTCTGCAATTTGGGTAAAGCAATGGAAAACCAACTTCCGTACCATGACTCCAGCCACGCTTTTTCGGCGGGGTAGGTGATGAGGTCGGCATCGACAAACAGCTCCAGCGTTTCTAACTCTGCCATGGATAGTCCTCCGCGTGTGTTTGCTGCGTTTGGTAATGATATGAGGGGGAAGCGGCATCCATTATTTTGTGCCGCTGGCTACGAGGCTTTTTGCTCGTCGCCGCGGGGTACCACATGCAGGCGAGGTTGTTGGGGTGTTGCCTTGGCCTCGAGATAGCGCCAATGAAAGACCCTGGCAGCCTTGTGCAGCTCGTCCGCGATCTGCGCGAGGATCTTGGCGGCACTGATGGCGGTTTGTGTATTCGCGGTCATTTCGGCTGCCGAGGCTGAAACTTCTTCGGCGGCGGCGCTATTGCCTTCACTGACCACGGAAACTTTGCTCAGGGCCTCATGGGCACGGACGGTGTTATCCGCCATCATCTCCGCCCTTTGTCGCGCTTCGCCGACAGCTTGCACAGCGGTTTCGACCTGTGTCACACCATCTTGCATCACCTGACCAGTCGCGGCGGTCTCTTGCAGGGTCACTTCGATGATCTCCGCGATCTCCTTGGCCGAGGTCGCCGAGCGTTCGGCGAGCTTACGCACCTCTTCGGCGACGACCGCGAAGCCGCGCCCGTGCTCACCCGCGCGTGCCGCCTCGATGGCGGCATTCAGCGCCAGCAGATTGGTTTGCGCGGCGATCTCATCGATGGTCTGGACGATTTGCCCGATGTGCTTCGAATGTTCCTGCAACGCGGCAAGCCGGTCAGCCGCTTGGTGGATTCGTTCGCGTAGCTCGGTCATCGCGGATTCTGAACCAATGGCGGTTTGTTGCAGATTGTGACTCAGTACATCCAATTGGTCCACTTCATGTGTCGCGGCTTCAATACCACTTGCTTGCTCTTGCGCGCCATCCGCGACGTTCTGGATCGCCATTGCTACCTGCTCGGTCGATTGCCCGTTCTGGTGGGTAGCATCCGCGATCTGGCTTGCGGACTCAGCCGCCTGTTGTGACAGCTTTGAGACGACCCCCGCCAGCGCGTGCAGACGAAGGATCATCGCTTCTTGAGCACGAATGAGATCACATAGTTCGTCGCGGCCAGGGTAACGCTCGACGACATCGCGCACCGAGGTGAGATCGCCTTCGGTCACCTGGCGCGAGATCTGTTGCAATGCAACTAAGGGCCGGGTGATGCTGGCCGCGATGAGGAGGCTGATGGTGACGCCAGCGATGACGGCGAGCAAACTGATGATCGCGGTCACGAGGATCGCCGTTTGGCTTTGCGTTTGCGCGGCGGCTTCTTGCTGAATTATCTGGGCATGGACGGTTTGCAGGTAGCTATCAGTGGCCGTGACGATGCCATCAAACGGCACGCCAACGTAGGCGTTTTGTGCCCCCGCTTGATCGCCTTTGGTGAAAAGGGCAAAGGCTTGATCGTGGCCCTGCTGATATGTCGTCCATTGGTTTCCAAACTCAGCGAGAGCTTGTGCTTCGGAGGCATTGGCCGATGCTTTGGCTTGGGCGAGCAGCGTGTTGACCCGCTGGACGTCTTGCTGATATTTCTGCTGATATGCAGTGATGTTCGACTGATCTCGAAAGTCGAGCAGCCAGGCACCATCATCATCAGCGGCGCGCAGCCAATACTTCAACTCTTGGCCCAACGTGCTCTGCTGCACACCTGTAACCGCGACATCCTGAACCGTTTGGCGCAAGCTGATGATGCGCGAGACCGCCAGGCCCGTCACGATCAACGTCATCAGCAAGACCAAGCCAAAGCCGAAGAAGAGCTTAGCCCGTACCGAAAATGTTTGGAGCAGACGCATGAAACTTCCTCCGTTCTTTCATCTCGTGGTAATTCCGCTTTGTCCTGTCGATATGCGACCAACGACACCATACGGAGGTGAATTTCCTTCGTTGAAGAGACT
>JBBQSR010000271.1:0-5747 GCA_038234855.1 Ktedonobacterales bacterium
GGGGTCGCGCAGCAGGATGATCCAGTTTGTCGCGCTGTTGATGCCCAGGAAGAAGGTGTATGAGCCATTCTTCCAGCATTGCGGATTGGCGAAGCTCGGCGCGCCCCAGTCACAGCCGAGGCTCTGACCGCCCGAGGTCCAGCCCTGAGCGGTCAGGTGGCTGGTCATGAAGGATTGGATGGAAGCGACCGTGCCGCCACTGCAAAAGAGTTTGCCGCGCTCACCGCCCGCCGCGTCGCTCTCTGCGAAGTAGGTTTGGGGTGGCAGAACGATGGTGCTATAGACAGTCGTGGCAGGGTCAGTGGTGTTGGGGATGGTGGTGACAGGGGTGGTGCCATAACTGGCGGAGCAACTGGGCGGCATGACCGTGGGGGTTGGGGGAACCAGCGTGGGCGTGGCGGTCGGTGGCGCGGCAGTGGCGGTGGCCACCGCTGTTAATGTGGCCACCGCTGTTGATGTGACTGTGTCGGCGTTGCTGCATGCCATAAATGCCAGGATGAGGCTTAGAATGGCGATGAGTTGGTTGCGAAGTCGTGCCATGGTGGGATGCTCCTCTCTGAGTTCATCAGATAGAACGACCAATTGGTGCGATTTTTGGCATCTATCGCAACGCTTGAGATGCTCGCGCCGTCAACTTGGTCCCGCCAGACACCAGGAAGGCTAATCAACGCGAATCCGATACCGTTGGCGAACTCGAAAAATGGTCCATGAGACCTGTAATCGTGTTGAAGGGTGGTTGCTATGAATCGAGCAAAATTGCTACGATCCCGAGTTCGCCAACAGTATCGGATTCGCGTTAAGTAGATATCAGAGGTGGAATGATAATCTTTGGGATCGGAACAGGTACAAATGCAGGACGATGCAACACATGATCATACAGCATTCGCACTTGTTGTTTATCGCGTACTACCCATTGTTGGTGAAAACATTTTCCTGGCGGCGCACTGAGCACGGTTCGGTCAGGGGTTTCAACGGTACCAGCATCCGTCACTAGAGAAACGACGAAGGTATCTGGCGTTGACGGCAGTGAGCCGCATGCAGGAAGCAACAGCATGAACATGAGGCCGATTGCGAGAAACAGATGCTTGATACTCCGCATGGATGCATCTCCATTCATGTTCGTGAGCACAGTCAATGTTGCCCAGCTACACCGCAGCATCGCGCACCATCACACGGACAATCAGCGCGTTACGAATCAGTCACCCAGGGAGGATGGCGTTCATCATAGCGAGCATGCTTACCATAAACGGATGAGGTGCACGTGTCAAGCGCTTTGCTTGGCGGCGTGGTGGTTGTCTGGCGCAGTGGCACTTTTGCCATCGCCGCCGCGTTCTGTTATACTACGGGCGGCGCTGAGCGCGCCAGGGGAGCGACGGGAGCATGCAGGAGGGCGACGCGCGGCTGACGACGGTGCGCGAGCGCGTGGCGGCATTCGCGGCGGAAGCGCACGCGCGGCAGGTCGTGCTGCTGGAAATGAGCGGGCATGTGCTGGCAGCGGCGGGCGCGGCGTGGAATGACGATGTGGCGCTGGGCGCGCTGCTGGCCAGCCTCTTTGGCTCCGCACGAGCACTGGCCGGGCTGTTTGGCGAGGGCGAGTTTCGCGCGCTGTTTCAGCAAGGGGCGTCCACTAGCATCTACACCATCCTCATCGGCGACCGCTGGCTGTTGGTGACGGCCTTTGATGGCACGACGCAGGTGGGGCTGGTACGCATGCTGGCGGCGGGCGCGGCGGCGGATCTGGCGGCGCTGCTGGCGGCGCTCGCCCAAGTGGACCTCAGCGCCGTTCGCGCGGTAGTACACAGCCCCGCCTTTCGCACCAGCTTCGACGACACCCTGGACCGCCTCTTTGGCGCGGATGCGGACGAAATGGAGGGGGTCTGAAACGATGGCGCTCATCAACACGGCGGGCCGCGAGATCCAGTGCAAGCTGGTGTATTACGGCATCGGGCAGTCGGGCAAGACCAGCAACGTCCAGTACATCTTTCAGCACTCCCCGTCCGAGTCGCGCGGCCAGTTCCTCTCGGTGGCGACGGAGCAAGAGCAAACGCTCTTCTTCGACTTCCTGCCGCTCGACTTTGGGTTGGTGCATGGCTTCCACGTTCGCTTTCACCTCTACACCGTGCCGGGGCAGATTCGCTATGAGCGCACGCGCGCGGCGGTGTTGCAGGGGGCGGACGGCGTCGTCTTCGTGGCGGATTCGCACCGCGACCGCCTGGAAGAAAACTACGGTGGCTTGGTGGAATTGGAAGCAAATATGCATTCATTGGGGCGCGACATGGCAACGTTTCCGCTGGTGCTGCAATGGAACAAGCGCGACGTGCCCGACGCCCTCTCGACCGCCATCATGGATCGCTATCTGAATCGGCGCGGCGTGCCCACCTTCGAGGCGACGGCCATCAACGGCATGGGCGTCTTTCCCACGCTGCGCACCATCTGCAAACATATCATGGCCCGCTTGTAAAGCGACGACGGGACTGGACACGAAGGGCACGAAAGACGCGAAAGGGAAGTGAGAACGTGGTATGACACGGAATAATCGCGGGATGGCGCGGAATGCGGAGAACATGGGGCAAATTACTTGTTGCTTCATATCGTAGCAGCGCGTGACGACCTCGCATCATTCCCCGTTTTGGCCTTTTCGTGTCTTTCGTGGATTTTCGCGCTTTTCGCGTCCCAAAACCAACGGTAGGATGATGCATGACCGAAGGGCTGCTGCAAGAGATTTCGCTGGATAACGTCATTCAACTGATGACGCTCGGCGGCGGAACGGGCGAACTGGAGCTGAAGCCCCTGCTACCACCGCAGGGGGCTGGCAGCCGCGTGCCCGTCGGTCATCTCTTCTTTCGCGAGGGCGCGCTGCATGCCGCCTTCCTCGCCGACCGGGGAGGTGAGGCGGTGATGAAGACGCTCTTCCTGTGGGAGGCGGGCTTCTTCACGTGGACGCCGCGCGACGCCCAGACCATCCCCCCCGCCAACATCCTGATGGATACCGCGCTGGTGATCCTCGGCGGATTCAAGCACCACAAGGCGTGGACGCAGGCGCGCGAGGTCATCCCCACGCTGCGGCTGGTGCTGTGCCCGCCGCAGCCAGGGCTGGCCCCCTCGGGACCGCTGCCCGACGCGCACACGCTGGACGCGCAACTGCTGGCGCTGTGTGACGGGGCGACGCAGCTCAGCGAGATCAGCGAACGGCTGGGCGGCGGGCGCATCGCGTGTCGCTTCGCGGCGGCGCGGCTAGTGGTGGCGGGCCTAGTGGCGGTGAAGGCCGCGACGATGGGCGAGAAGCTGGCGCGCACCGTCGCCGTCACCGCACATCCCCTGCTGGGGGTGGCGGGCGAGATCTTTTGCGATGCGGCGCTGCGACGCACGGGCATCGACCCCGCCACGCTGGCGCAGCCCCAAAAGCTGCGGATCAGCCACGTGGCGCAGGTAGTGAGCGAGATGCATAGCGACGTGGCGGCGATGCTGGGGCCACAGCGTGCCCGCGACCTGGCCGACCGCCTGGGGGCGGCGCTGGGCGTCGCCAGCTATCAAACCGACGACGGGGAGATTCACCATGTCTGAGACGACGGAGCCAACGGGCCATTACCTGCCGACCGGCGAATTCGTCGCGCGGGCGGACATCCGCGCCTATGAGCCGGGGGCAAATAATCGACTGGGCATCGGGAATTTGCTGCGCTACTGCGAGCTGGCGGCGAATATGGCCTCGGCGGCGTCGGGCTTCGGCGCGCATTGGTACCGCGACCGCGACGAAGGCTGGGTGACGTTTCGCCAGACCATCGAGTTGGCCGCGCCCGTCGGCGTCGGTCAGGTGCTGGACCTGATGACCTGGGTCGTGGACTTCACGCGCGTGTCGTCGCGCCGCTTTTATCGCCTGACGCGCGCCGACACCGGGGCGGTGGTCGCCCGCACCGAGACAACCTGGGCCTATGTGTCGCGCCAGGGCCAGACGCCCCGGCGCATCCCGCCCGAGATCACCGCGCAGATCCCGCTGGTGGCGCGGCGGGGAATCCCCGCGCGGCACGCCTGGCCGCACACCGCGACGGGCACGCTGGCCCCCACGCAGGCCGAATGGGGCGCGCGAGGCTATGAGGCCGATTCGCTGCAACACGTCAACAACTGCGTCTATGGCGACTGGCTGGCGGAATCCGCGCGGCTCGCCTTCGCCGCATGGGGCGCGACGGAGCCGACCATGGCGCGCGCCTGGCAGCCGCGCCGCGTCGCCATCAACTATCTGCGGTCGGCCCGCCCCGGCGACGCCATCACCCTCACCACGGCGGCGGAGCGGGTGAACGCCCATGGCGCGGTGCTGGCGCAATCCATCGCGCTACGCGACGCCCCCACGACCCCGCTGGTGACGGCGACCGCCTGGTACGTCGGCACAGCCACAACGCCAGAATAAACGAGGCGGGCGGTTGAAGGATTTTCAACCGCCCGCTCGATATCAGGTGTCGTCTTCCCAACGGAGCTTTATCGACCTGCTTGGGGCTGCCCAAGCAGGGGCAGTTCGGGCGTGGCCGCTTCGTCGTCGATGGGCAGCACTTCGTCCAGCGCCTCTTGCACGGTGAGGGCGCGCTGCGGACGGCGGAAGAGGCTGGCCCAGCTTTCGCGCGGGGCAAAGACCACGCGCCGCGCCAACCAGTACGACAGGAACAGCGCGGGGATGAGGCTGAGCACCTGCGTCGGCACGCTCGGCTCGTGGTAGTGCGCCAGGAAGGCCGAGATGCCCAGGTAGACCGCCACGATGGGGGCCACCGCGCCATGGTAGAGCGCCGTCCGCGTCAGCAGGTCGCGCCGCCCGCGCTTGGGCAGGTCGCGCCACGTCCACAGCACATTCATCGCGAAGTTGCTGAGGATGCTGACCTCGGTGGCGGCGGCGATGGCTAGCCATGGCCGCGCGTGGGCATGCTGAAACAGCGCGAAAAGCGCCAGATTCACCACCACGCCGCTCGCGCCGACCAGGGCGAACTTCCAGAAGCGCGCTCCGGCGGGCACCTCACGCACCAGGCGGCCCATGTGGCGCAACACCATCATCCCCTGCTTGAAGTCCGACTTGCTCTGGCCAGTGGCGCGCGCCTGGAAGTGGTAAGGCACCTCGACCAGCCGCACCCAGGTGCAGCGCACCAGCAGTTCCAGCGAGATCTTGTAGCCGATGGGCCGCAACGTGACGCCCTCGATGATGGAGCGCCGCACCAAAAAGAAGCCGCCCAGCGGGTCCGACACGCGCAGCAACTGGTCGGGGAAGACGATCTTCGCCACCCATTTCAGGCCCATCGAGATCAGTTTGCGCGAGGGACCGTCCAGCCCTTCGTAGCCGCCGCCGGGCAGGTAGCGCGTCGCCAGCACCACATCGGCGTCCTCGCGCACCGCTTCATCAAAGAGGGTACGCAACCGCTCGGGGGGGTGTTGCAGGTCGGCGTCCAGCACGGCGACGTATTTCGCGGTCGCGATGCTCATGCCCGCGCTGACGGCGGTGGCCAGGCCGCCCGCCCGTGCGGGACCAGCGGCGCGGTGGTGCAGCCGCACGCGAAAGGTGGCGGGGTAGGTCGCCGCCTGGGCCTCGACCACCTGGGGCGTCGTGTCGTCGCTGTCATCCACAAAGATGACCTCGCTCGCCACGCCGTCCAGCGCCTCGGCCAGGGTCGCCAGCAGGGCCGGAATATTATCGCGCTCGTTGCGGGTGGGGATCACCACGCTCAGTTGCGGTTCAGTGCTTCGCATCAGTTGCAGAGTCTCCCATTGCTTCC
>JBBQSR010000272.1:0-5733 GCA_038234855.1 Ktedonobacterales bacterium
ATCTTCTTGCGGTCCACGACCGTCGTCTGGACAATCTCTTGGCCGATTTCGGGGTGGCTGGCTTCCATGAAGCGATAGAAGGCGGCTTCCCATTTGCTGACCAGGTTGACGGGCACGTCGTCGAGCAGACCGTTGTTGACGGCCCAGAAGATCATGATCTGGTTCTCGACAGGCACGGGCGCGTACTGCGGCTGCTTGAGGATCTGGCTGATGCGCGCACCGCGATCAAGCTGCTGCTTCGTTCCGGCGTCGAGGTCCGAGCCGAACTGCGCGAAGGCGGCGAGCGAGGTGTACTGTGCCTGAGCGATCTTCAGCGTGCCAGCGACCTGCTTCATGCCAGGCACCTGGGCGTCGCCGCCCACGCGGCTGACCGAGATGCCAGGGTTCAGCGCCGGACGTTGGCCCGCGTTGAAAAGGTCGGTTTCCAGGAAGATCTGGCCGTCGGTGATGGAGATGACGTTCGTCGGGATGTAGGCCGACACGTCGTTGCCCTTCGTCTCGACGATGGGCAGCGCCGTCAGCGAGCCGCCGCCGTAGTCGGGGTTTAGGCGCGCCGCGCGCTCTAACAAGCGCGAGTGCAGGTAGAACACGTCGCCAGGGAACGCCTCGCGGCCAGGGGGGCGACGGATGATCAGCGACATGTTGCGGTAGGCTTCGGCGTGCTTCGTCAGGTCATCATAGATGATGAGCGCGTCGCGGCCCGACTCCATGAATTCCTCGCCCATCGCGCAGCCCGCGTAGGGGGCCAGGTACTTCAAGGGCGCGGGGTCCTCGGCACTGGAGTGGACGATGACGGTGTAGTCCAGCGCGCCGTACTGCCGCAGCGTCTCGACCAAGCGCGTGATCTGGAAGTTGCGTTGCCCGATGGAGACGTAGATGCAGAGCAGGTTCTTGCCCTTTTGATTGATGATCGTGTCGATGGCGAGCGCCGACTTGCCCGTCTGGCGGTCGCCGATGATCAGTTCGCGCTGGCCGCGCCCGATGGGGATCAGACCATCCACGACCTTGATGCCCGTCTGCACCGGCACGCTCACCGACTGGCGCGTGATGACGCCAGGGGCCACGCGCTCGACCGGACGAAAGGCGCTGGTGGCGATGGGGCCTGCATCGTCGATCGGCTGACCGAGAGGATTCACCACGCGGCCCAGCAGGGCGTCGCCCACTGGCACCTCGATGATGCGGCCCGTGGTGCGGACCTCGTCGCCCTCGCGGATCTGCGTGAAGTCGCCCAAGATCGGGGCGCTGACCGTCTCTTCTTCCAGGTTAAAGGCGATGGCGCGGAGTCCAGTACGCGAAAATTCGATGATCTCCAGGTACTTGACGCCTTCCATGCCAAAGATGCGCGCGATGCCGTCGCCGACGCTGATCACGGTGCCAACACTCACCATGGATGCTTCGGTTGTGGCTCCGCCGAATTGCGCGATTCGGGTTCCGATGACGCGCGAAATCTCGTCGGCTAAGGCCATGAGGGCTTCCTCTTTTTGTGTATCGAACGCCAGCATTGCCCCCTGATCGGCGGTCGTGACCGCGTCTGGGGGGCGTCTTTTGCCACGTAACCCGCCTACGCGGGCTAAGAGGACTGGCTTACAGTATCGTTGGGCAGGGCACCGTTGTTGATCTGCTCACGGAGCAGCTCAAGGCGGCGGCGCACGCTGCCATCTATCAGGGTATCACCAACGCGGGCGACGACGCCACCCAAGATGGCGGGGTCGACCTTCGTGGTGAGTTGAATCGTCTTGCCTGTCACCTGTTGCAGTGCCGTGACGAGGCGCGCTTGCTCATCGGCGTCCAGCGCGGTCGCTGTCGTGACCGTCGCCTTCGCTTGATTCTTGAATTCGTCGTAGAGTCGTTCGAACTCAGCGGCCACGCGGGGCATCAGTTCGACCAACTTGCGCTCGGTCAAGAGCAACGCCAGACCCAACGCGTCAGGCTGCACCTTATCGGCCAGCAGGTCGCGCAGGATCAGTTCCTTCTTTGGGAACCCCAGCTTGGGTTCGCTGAGGACGAAGGTCAGGCGACGATTGCCCAGGTACTCGGCCAGCGTCCCGATGTCGGTGCGCCAGCGGTCGACGGTGTTGTGTTCGCGGCCCATGTCAAAGACCGCTTCGGCGTAGCGGCGCGCGACCGCGCCCTTGAGCGCCATTACTCCACCTCTGCGATGAATTCATCGACAAGGCGGCGTTGGCGGGGGCCATCGAGCGACTCACCGACCACGCGGCCAGCGGCGCTGATGGCGAGGTCCGCGACCTGCTGACGCAGCGCGTTGCGGGCCTGGGCCTCTTCTTGGGCCATGCGGCGGCGGTTCTGGTCAGCGACCTCGCCCGCGCGGGTCTTGGCTTCGTTCTCATATTGCACGCGCAAGCGTTCGCCCGTCGTCGTCGCATCTGCGATGATCTGTTGGCCGCGCTGCTGCGCCTGCTGGATGATGCCCTGCGCCTGTTCGTTGGCTTTGCTTACCGCTTGCTTGGCTTCTTCCGCGTTGGCGATGCCCTCGCGGATGGTCGCGGTGCGGGCATCCAGCGTCTTAAAGAGCGCGGGAAAGACGAAGCGCGACAGCACGAACCACAGGATCAAGAAGTTGATGATCTGCGCGGCGAGCAGGCCAATGTTGAGGCCGAGGGGCAATTCGCCAATGACGAGCGAATGCATCATATCTGGTACCTGCTTCTCAAAGAATCGTGAAATAGCCCATCACCACGATGGGCATGACCTGGCGTGCGGCGCGCGCGAACGCGCCACACCCACGCGGCGGCCTTATTTGCCAGGACCACCCAGGAAGATGAGGATGGCGATGACGAGCGCGTAGATGGCCACGGCTTCGGCGAACACGATGGAGAGCAGCAGGTTGGTGCGGATGGTGCCCGCGGCTTCGGGGTTGCGACCCATGGCGGCGAGCGCGGGGCCAGCCAGCAGACCAATGCCCAGACCGGGGCCGAGCGCGCCCACACCGATTGCGAAAGCAGCAGCGAACTGGTACGACATGTGAAAATCCTCCGAGCGACGAGTGAATTAATGTGTTGGGCGCGAACGCCCAGGACTTCGATGTATCTCGACCTCCGGCAGTGCCAGGGGGTGAGGCCAGGTTAGTGGGTTGCCACCGCGCGATCTTCGATGGCGCTTGGCAGGGCTGCGGGGTGGCCAGCGGCGGCGTGTTCGACCGTGCTGTGCTCCTCGTCATGGCCGGTGACGGCCAGCGAGAGGAAGACGAGCGTCAACGCCGAGAAGACGAACGCCTGGATGAAGCCGACGAAGAGTTCCAGTGGATAGAAGATCGTCGCGCCCGCAGCGGGCACGAGGGTCGCCAGCACCAACAAGAGCACGTCACCAGCGAAGACGTTGCCAAAGAGACGGAAGCTGAACGAGATGATACGCGCGAACTCCGCGATGATCTCGAAGAATCCGACGATGAGGCCAAAGGGGAACTCGCGCAGCGTGATGTATTTGCCGATGTGCTGGCCCGCGCCCAGGGTGCGGAACCCGTAGATCTGCGTCACGATGACCGAGATGAGCGCGATAGCCAGCGTGAAGTTCAGGTCCGTCGAGGCGGGCCGGAACCATGGCACCAGCTTGTTCGAATCCGCGCCCGTCAGGAAGATCCCCGCGACCGGGTGCACCCCTGCCTTGGGCGTGCCAAAGGACTCGACGCCGGGGATGAGCGAGGCCCAGTTGGCGAAGAGCACATAGAGGAAGATGGTGGCGACGAACGGCAGGAACCGCCGACCCCACTTCTTGCCCGCGATCTCTTCGCAAAAGTCCAGCAGCATGCCCATCGCCCACTCAAAGAAGTTTTGCATCCCCTGGGGGACGATCTTCATCTTGCGGGTGCCTGCAAAGCCGATGGTCAAAACGATGATGATGCTGAGCCACGCGGTGAAGAGGGTGTTGGTGAAGGGGAAACCAAAGAGGCGAAAGAGGACATCGGGGTTGACCTCGATTTGCGGCAGCAGCCAAAATGGCCCGCCCGAATCGGCGATCACCACCGATGGCACGTGCACGAGCTGCGCCAGGGAAGAAGTCAAGAACATGGAGACATCACCCTCCGGGGTATCGTGATGACTGCCACCTTCTCAACCAGGAAACTGACCCATGCCGATAGAGGAGCGCAAAGCACATCTGCGTTCATCAAAGGGAAAGCACTATGAGACACGCGACACAGCGCGTATCACCAGCGTCACGCCAGCGGCCAGGCCAAGCAGCAGCCCGATAATCGTCGCTATTGGCGCTGAATCGTTGATGCGGGTATCCAAAAAATGCCCAAGAAAAGCCCCAACCAGGGTGGGGAGGGCAATGTAGAGACCAACTTGACCGACGAGCGCCAGGGCACCAAGGAATTCGGCGTTGCTTTGTTTGTTGGGGTTTGTGCTCATGAGGCATCACCAAATTTCCTAGGCCCACCTGAGTATAACATATCCGAGCCGCTTGCGGCAAATCTGGCAGGATGCATGGCCCCGGTGGCCCCCCCAAATTGGCTAGTCACCACCCGCGCCTCAGCTCTTGATGACGATGCGCAGCACGATCATGATCACCACCACCAGCACCGCCAGCACGGCGATGAAGCGCAGATCGCGCACGACATAGCTATAGTTTTCGCCACGGATGACCGGGCGACCTGCGCCAGGGTTCGCGCTGCGCACCGTCGCCTTGCCGCGCCGCACCGCCTGGGCGGCCTGGGCCGCCGCCGCTTGCGCCGCCACGGTGTTTTTCGCCGCCGCCTTCGTGGGGACGTTCAGCGTCGGGGCGACGCGCTTGGGCGTCGCTGGCACGACCACGGGCTTCTTGGGGGCGCTCGCCTCATCAGATGCATCCACCGCATCGGCACGCATTTCGTCTGTCTCCGTCGCCGCCATGGCCGCTTCCTTGGCCTCGGCCACGGTGGTGACGCGCACGAGCGACGAGCGGCTATACTTCGCTGCCGCGCTGGTGGGTCGGGTGACGGTCTTCTTGGTTGTCTTAGCCATTGTGGGGTAGTCTCCCTCGCACAAAATGCATCCATAAGATATGCTTTACGGGCAGTATAGCGCGGATGGCCTCAGCGCGCAAGAAACGGGGACTTTTTCGCATGCGGGTCTTGGTGATTGGCGCGGGCGCGCGCGAGCACGCGCTGTGTTGGGCGCTGCGGCGGTCGCCCGACTTAGACTTCCTCGCGTGTTTGCCCGGCAACGGTGGCACCGCCGCCCTCGCCGAAAACGTGCCGCTGTCCCCCATGGATTTCGCAGCGGTGGCGGACTGGGCCGTCGCGCGCGCCATCGACCTCGTCATCGTCGGCCCAGATGACCCCCTCGGCGCGGGCATCGTGGATGCCCTGCGCGCGCGCGGTCTGCGTGCACTAGGGCCGACCCGTGCCGCCGCGCGCATCGAGTCCAGCAAGGTCTGGGCGAAGGCCTTCATGGCGCGCCACGGCATCCCCACTGCCCCCGCGCGCATCGTGACGGCGGCGGAGCAAGATGACGCCGTGCACGACCTCCATGCCCCCGACGCGCGCTATCCGCTAGCGATCAAGGCCGATGGCCTGGCGGCGGGCAAGGGCGTCGTCATAGCGCGCGATGCCGCCGAGGCCGACGCCGCGCTGCGCGGGATGCTCGGTGGCCAGTTCGGCGCGGCGGGCGCGCAGGTCCTGATCGAGTCCTTCATGACGGGGCGCGAGGTGTCGGTCTTCGCGCTGTGCGATGGCACGAGCTATCGGCTGCTGGGTACGGCGTGCGACCACAAACGTGCCAATGACGGCGACGCGGG
>JBBQSR010000273.1:0-5720 GCA_038234855.1 Ktedonobacterales bacterium
CCCTGGCCTCGACAACGGCGTCGAACCCAGGACGCAAAAGACGTTTGGAAAGGGTGCACGCGCGATCTTTTGACATTCCCTTGTATTATACCACAAAAGCATGGCGGAGTGCTGAATGCCGTCGCCACGCCGCAAAAACGGCTGACCCAGACATTGTGGGCGGAAAGGGACAGTCAACAAAGTGAAAGGACTAGTGAGACGCTTTCCCCCGCCAGGGCGAAAAAATCGCTCCAGATCCCCCGTCAGCGGCCAATCACCGGGGTAAGATGTGCTCCTTTCCCTTTGAGAGGGTGATGCGGCGATGCCGCTTTTGCCATCCTATGTCAGAATGCACTGTTTGGTGAGTGGTCAAGCTCGGTCGCCTTCGGGTAAAGTCGGTCGAAACGGTGGGCAACCATTCCAAAACGCTGACAGAGCACTGCAATGAGGCTAGAAAAAGGGAGGCTCACGATGGCCAAGCTCATCTATACAGTAATCACCTCGCTCGACGGCTATGTCGTGGACGAACATGGCGATTTTGACTGGGCCATGCCTGACGAAGAGGTACATGGCTTCGTCAACGACCTTGAGCGGCCAGTGGGCACCTACCTCTTTGGGCGACGGATGTATGAGGTCATGGTCTACTGGGAGAATGTCGACACCGCCGACCAACCGCCAATCATGCGCGATTTCGTGGAGATCTGGAAGGCAGCCAGCAAGATCGTGTATTCCCGGTCACTTGAGACTGTTTCCAGTACGAGGACCCGCATCGAGCGCGACTTCGACCCCGAAGCGGTTCGGCTGATGAAGGCACAGACGGAAAGTGACATATCGGTGGGCGGACCCGACCTCGCCTCTCAGGCGATCCGGGCTGGGTTGGTCGATGAATATCATCTGATCCTCTCACCCATTGTGGTGGGAGGCGGCAAGTTGGCCCTCCCCAACCACTTTCGCCAGAGCCTCGAACTACTGGACGAATGCCGTTTTGGCAATGGTATGGTGCACCTTCACTACCGTGCCAGGATGTGATGCAGCCGTTTCTAGAAAGGGTGCCTTTATCAGTGATGCGGCACGGTTCCTCAGTAGCCATCCCCGGCCACTCTTCACCGCTGAAGTGACCGTCCATATCTCTACTCGCGTGGCGATGTAGAGAACCGCAGATGTGCCGCGCACCGTCTGCGTCGCGGGCGATGTCGCATCCGCCGCTTGTCAGCGACTCGCCCGCGCTTGGGACATCTCGACGCCCGTGCAGTCGCAGTCGGCGCTGCACGCACAGGGCGCGCCCTGGGGGCCGCGCGTGTGGCGCTCGAACTGCACTGTCGTGTGGGCGATGCCATAGCGGTCGTGCAGCACACGGTTGATGCGGTCCAGCAGGGGTGCGCTGGCATTGATGGGCATGTCGTCGATGACGGCGTGGCAGGTGAGGGCGCGCTGTGTGTCGGTGATGCCCCACACATGCAGGTCGTGCACCTCATAGACCCCCTGGATGCCCCGCAGATCGCGCTTGATCTGGTCGGTGGCGATGCCCTTCGGCACGCTTTCCAGCAGCACATTCATGGCGTCGCGTCCGATGCGTAGCGCGCCGACGCCCACGATGAGCGCGATGGCGCAACTGATGAGGGCGTCGATGACGACCGCGCGAGTCAGCGCGATGAGGATGGCACCGATGATGACGCCGACCGACGCCCCCACGTCGCCTAGCACGTGCAGCAAAGCCGCGCGGGTATTGAGGTCGACCTCGTCATGGGTATGGGGATGGTCGCCATGTTCGTGGCCCACGTGCGCGTGGGCGTGCGCACCCTTGAGGAAGCGCGCGATCAGCAGATTCACGCCGATGCCAAAGAGGGCGGATACGATCATCACGAGTGGCTGCACCGCCTCGGGATGGCGCAGCCGCGCGATGGCCTCAACGATGATGACGACGGTGATGGCCAGCAGCGTCAGCGCGTTGACAAAGGCCGCGATGATGCCCGCGCGTTGGTAGCCCCATGTCTTGCTGGCATTTGCCGGACGCGCCGCCTGGCGCACCGCGAACCACCCCAGCCCCAACGCGAAGACATCCGTGACGACGTGGCCCGCATCTGACAGCAGCGCCAGGCTGTTCGCCATCAGGCCGCCGATGGCTTCCACCGCGAGGATCGCCAACGTCAGGGCGAAGGCCAGCGCGAAGCGTTGACCGCCCCCCTGTTCCTTCGTCTTGTTCATCGCTGCACCCTTTTCACTTGCTCGCATACCCCTCTATTATACCATATTAGCGGCCACATCAGCGGTTCAGCGCAGGGTGCGCGGGCATTTTGCCGTCATTCTTCGATGAACTCTTCATCCTCGTCGTCTTCGTCCTGGTCGTCTTCGCTTTCCGCCAGGTAATCTTCTTCCTCGGCCAGCGTCTCGTCGTTAAAAAAGCCCGCGTCGTGGCCAACGTAGACGCTCACCAACAGGTCGTCACGCGGGATGTCGGCGGATAGCACCAGATCCTCATCGATCTGCTCGATCAGTTTGACCAGGTCTTCGCGGTCCATGTCTTGTTCCAGCACCAGGGTGGCGCGAACGTTCGTGGTGGTGAAGTGCAGGTCGACCATTCCCACCTTCAGCGTCAGCCCCGCGAAGATGAAATAGCCCTCTGAGGAGGGCGTGCGAAATTGGCGCTCGAAACGAATCTGTTCCATCGGGATGTTGCGTCCGCGTGTGACGCGCGGATCGTCCTTTCGTATCATCGGCGCTCGGCACGCGAGCGCGAAACAGCGCGAGGGTGTCGCATGCATCATAGACCATTCGCCGCGCAATCGCAAACACGCGCCGGATGCTTTTGGGGGCCGCGCTATCGGCTGCGCCGCGTCGGTGCGGCGAACGCGCTCATCAGGCCGGGGCCGGGCATCCATTGCTCGAAGGTGCAGCACGCGCTGAAGCCCAGTTGGCGATAGAGCCCCTCAGCCATGGGCGACGCGGTCAGCGCGGCGGTGCTGGCCCCCAGCGACTGCGCGTCACACAGCGCGTGGCGCATCAGCGCGTGCGCGATGCCCCGCCGCCGGAACCGCGGCACCGTCGCCACCTGGAAGAAGCCCGCGATGCCATCCGTGATCTGCATCACTAGCGCGGCGGCGGGCGTGCCGCGTGCCAACGCCAGATACGTCATGAAGCGGGGATTGCCGACGCACCAGCGCCGCATCGGCGGGCCGTCCAGATCAAAGACCTCGGCGATGATGCGCAGCGCGGCCTCTGCTTCCGCAGAGCGGCGCGCCCGCCCCAGCGCCAAGTCGCCCCCCACATCCGCCGAGAAGGTCGCCCCGGCCAGGGGCAGCGCCATCCCCGTGGGCGTGCCCCAGACGCGCATGCCCACCTCATAGAGGCGGTCGCGCAGTCCTGCGGGTTCGCTGCCCAGGCGCAGCCACCATTGCGGCGGTCGGCACGCGGCGCGATGCACGGCCAGCGCCGCCTCGACATCCGCCCGCGTCACCGCGTCGCGCTGCCGATAGCGCAAGATGGCGTTCAGTAGCAGGTCGGGCGAGGTCGGCGTCACGACGCGCAACATCTGGGACAGGTCGTCCACCTGCGTCACGCCATCGTACCCCAGCGATCCCCAGGCGGCGCACCACGCCCGTTCCACCGCGTCGCCCAAGGGGTCGTCGTGCCCTGGCTCTGCCAGCGGCCACACGCGCAGCGTCACGCCACCACCTCGCCTTCATGCCGGAATGCATCTTGCCTATAGTATATAACCGTGTGAGGTGCCAACATGAACGCACCCAAATGGTGCTGTGCGCGGACTAAGCAGCGCGGGCACCGGAGCGACACGATCATTTCATCGTGTGTCTTGATCTTTCTTCATCACTCCTGTGCCTCAGCCTGGGGCGCTGGGGCGCTACTTTCTTCGGCAATTTCCTGACCCAGCAGGGGGGCGCGGCGGATGAGCAACAGGCCCGTCAGGAAGAGCCATGCCCCAAAGAGCGCCATCGACGTGCCCGCGATGGCCCCCTGCGACTGCTGCGGATTGAAGAGGATGAGGCCCGCGACGGCGGCGAAGAGCGCGGCGCTGATGATGCCCAGGATGCCCGCGCTGCGTTCCAGCCCGCCGATGCGCACCAGCGGCGCGTTCACCGACACCAGCCAGACCGCCAGCAGCAGACCGCCCAGGATGTTGGCGATCATACTCTCGGCGATGCCCGTGAAGCGATAGCTCGCGCCGGTCTGCGTCGCGTTGGCGGCGGTGAATCGGCTGGCAGCCCCCACCAACAGCACCAGATTGACCAGCGTCACCACGCTGATGATCGCCAGACCCGCGACGCCGCACCATTGGCCCACCCGTCCACGCTGGGGATCGTCATAGATGACGCTGCGCAGCAACAACGGCAGACGCAGCACGAAGATCAAGGGGATGACCTCGATCAGCGAAAAGATGATGACCAGCACGATATTGTGGTTCGCCCACGCCACCAGTGGCGCGGAATTGCGGGCGCGGGCCGAGGCCGACGCCGCGTCACCATAGCCGTGCGGCACCAACGCCCCCAGTTGAAAGAATGGCACCACCAGCACCAGCCACACCCCCGCGAAGGTCGCCCCTTGGCCTCGCGACCGCACCTGATAAGCTCGCATGCGCTTGGTCCTTCCCTTGTTGGCTCTACGTGTATCGTGAAAGTGATCCATTGTACAGGAAATGGTCATGAGCATTGGCTGCCCACCCTCAGGGCAGAGGCCATCGTGCCCAGTGTACCGCACCGATGGGGTAGGTGGGTAGGGGCGCGAGAGCCCCATCTGTGCCGCCTGAACTCGTGACCTCTGGCCATGCCATCACGAGGGGCGGATCTAGTACGATATGACTACCGTGAGTCATATGGTGATGGGATGCTTGAAAATCGGCACGGAAGACGCTGAGAGAATCCACGATCCCCTGTACTCGGTCATCTCAATCCGTCGTCTGGTGCGACTCGACGCCGAGCGCGCTGCTAGGAGCCTCGTCATGGCCACCATCCTCTCACCCATCTCGCTCCGTGAACGTCTGCCCCTGCTGGAGTCTCGCCCCACCGTCGAGCGCGGTGCCGAGCCAGCCATCACCTCGCGTCGCATATCACACCACGTGCTGACGCTGGAACCCGCCGCGTTTTTGTCGCGTGAGCACCAGCGCGCCTTCCGTGCCGCGAACTACATCCTGCGTCCCGTGCGCCAGTGGCATCAAGCGGTGGATTGGGTCGAACAGGGCGCACCCGATGCCATCTTGCTGGATGTCGATGCCATCGACGCGGCGGTTTCGTCGCTCAATGTCTCGTCGCGACGGTTGATCACCCTGCTGCGCCGTGCCGACAATGGGCGCGCCATCCCCATCGCCATCGTCTCGCGGCGCGACTACGTCGAGATCGAAGATATCGTCGCGGCGGGCGTCGATGTCTTCGTGCCAACGGGCACCCCGATGTTTTGCCTCATCCAGCGCCTCGACGCCGCTCGGCTGCGTGCCCAGTTGCGCGCCATCCCCGCCTAGGTAAGGGTTGACCCACCCAATGCCCCTCTCCGTCTGCGGATGGAGAGGGGCGTTTGTGCTGGATGAGCACCGTGGCAACTGGGGCAACCCGCCCACTAAACCCGCGCCACGCGCCCTCCTATCCATGGCCAGGCAACCGCTCGGGGTCCTGTTGCTGCTCCGCCTCGCCTCTTGTCGCCCCCTCACTCTGCGCTAGCATGGGGAGGGGGCCAAGGAGTGAGGCCGCTACTTCGTCGCCGTCGCGCAGGTCGAGACGCGGGCGGCGTTGATGGCC
>JBBQSR010000274.1:0-5706 GCA_038234855.1 Ktedonobacterales bacterium
AAGCAGATCGCCAGTTGTTGTGCCAGCGTCGGCGGTTGGTAAGATGGCGTGACATCGCTCCAATGATGCCCACCGTCGCTCGTCACCAGCAAGCGCGAGTTCGCATCGACATCAAGCCCAGCGGGGCTGGCCCCTGTGGTGGGGTCGGTCAGTGCCCAGCCATTGAGCGGATCGGTCATGGTGATGCGGGCAATGTGCTGGGCCGTCGCGGGGGGTACGCTCGGTAGTGGGGCAAAGGTCGGCGCGCCGGGGACTGCGGTAGCCGTGGTGGAGGTGCCGCCACCGCTCGCCGTGCTGAGCGGCGCGCACCCCGCCACGATGAAAACGAGACAGACACTCAGGGGAATGAGATAAAATGATCGCATGAGACATCCCTCCTCGGCGTTTACTTGGTGTGCCAAACACCACCCTGATAATGCAGCAACTGCACGAAGGTCGCGTGTTGCCCGCTGATGTCGCTCGCGATGGCCCAGGCGTTGTCTGGCCCCACCGTCAGCACCCTCTGCACCCGCATGCCAGGGGGGATGGCGACCAGCGACCACTGCCCCTGGTGATAGCGCAAGAGGTACCCATCAAGCCCATCGGGCGTCGTCGCCTTGTCGTTTGAGACGAGCGCGGCCCATCCATCAGTGTGGTTATGGATGAAGAGCTGGTCGATGCCATAGGCGTGGTCATTCAAGATATCTGGCGCGGGGGTGACGCGGCTCCACGCCTTGCCATCATAGTGCCATAGGTCATTCACCACCGGGGTGTGCTTCAGCCCACCGATGAAGCCCGAGGCCCAGCCCTCGGTGGGGGACACCATGCTGATGTCGCTGACCGAGTCCGTCCCCAGGTCGCCCTCGGCGGTCCATGTGCCGCTATGGAAATGCCAGAGGGTGTGGTCCGACGACACCCAGACTTCGCCAGGGCCGACCACCGCTAGGATCGCGATGAAGGATTGCGCGAACGGCGAGTCTTGTGACGTCCATGTGCCCGACTGATAGCGCAGCAGGGTACCGCTATTCCAGGCCCAGCCTTCGTCAGCCGATGCCATTTGCACACCTTGCAAGCCGCCCGAGGCGAAGGTCGGCGTCACCACCTGCCACGTGCCACCGTGGTCGTGCAGCAGCAACGCTTCGGAGGTGCTAGTGTACCCGACCGCCCAGCCTTCAGTCGGCGTCACCATGCTGATGCTCTCAACGATGCTGCCAGGGGGGATGGTGATCTGCGTCCAGCCATCATGGCCATCATAGGATGCCAGCAGATTGTTTCCACCGATCCAAAAATCCGTGCCGCCAATGGCCGCCGTCGCCAGCAGATTGCCAGGGATGCTGAACGCGGAGGGGAAGGCGATGGGCGTCGCGGTAGGCTGCGCGGGCGTGGTGGCCCCCCGGCGTGCCGCCAGCGCACCGAAGAGCGCGACCAGCAACGCCACCACCACGACCGCCGCGAAGGCCGCCGCGCCGCGCGAGGGCCGTCCCTGGACCGCCGGGGCACTGCGCGGCGCGCGGCCCAGCGGCACCGCCCCCGCGACCGATTCCGTGGGATGATGCCCATTGCGCGAGGGGGCATCTATCACGGTAGCGTGGCCACCCTCGGCGCGCACGCGTGGCCCCAACGCGGCCCACAACGCGGCATCGCTCGGGGGGGGCGGCACCGCCTGCGCGGCGGCTTGCAGCGTCGCCGTCAGGGTGCGCCAGTTGGCGAGGGCACGTTGGCAGTTCGCGCAGGTCGCTAAGTGCGCGGTGAGGTCCGCGCGCTCCGCCGCGTCGAGCCGATCTTTTTGGTAGGCGGGCAGCAGGTCTTGCCAATCGTTGCAGGTCTTGTCACCGCTCATGGGCCACCTCCGGCGCGGATTGGCCCTGCATGGCTTGCATGAGCGCCTGGCGGGCATAGCGCAGCCGACTGCGCACCGAGGCCGCTGGAATGTCGAGGATGTGCGCGACCTCATCCGAGATGAAGCCTTGCACGCAGATGAGATCCAATACCTCGCGATGCTTGGGCGACAGGTGCGCGAGCGCGGCTTGCAGGGTGAGGTGGTCCACCAGGCGCGTCTCCCATTCGGTCGTGGCGCTGGCCTCCCACGCGGCATCGTCGGGCAGTTGTGTCAGGCGGCCCTCATCGTGGCGGCGCATGTGGCGGCGGGCATTCGCGGCGACATGGTGCGCGATGCGAAAGATCCACACCGCGACGGGCGCGGTGCCACGAAACGTCGCCGCCCCCCGCCAGACCGCCAGGAAGGTATCTTGCAACGCTTCCTCTGCCGCGCCCCGGTTGCCGTCCAGTTGTTGCCACAGGTACGCCCACAGCCGCACCCGATAGCGCGTGCAGATCGCCTGCAACGCGCCCTCGTCGCCCCGCGCGATCTGTGCGATGCAATCGGCATCGTCCGGCATCTCCCCCATCGCCTCGCCCTCGCTTTCATGACCCTCTCCTGAGCTAGTACCCAGGTGAGGTCAGAGTGTGCGATCACATGACAAGAGACGAGGACGAGGTGGGCTGAGCACGGGGATTTGCACGGAAAGCACGGAATGTCATGAAGGCTTTTCCGTGCCCTCCGTGCTCACTCTCACACCGCTGTAAATAACGTCACGTGAGGGGCAGTTGTTGCGCCAGCCAGTTGGCCATGTCGACAGCGTAGTTTTGGCCGCGATCCTGGGGGTAGACCTGGAACATGTTGGCGAGGTAGACGCCGGGGATAGGCAGGTCATGCGGGGGGATGTGCTTGTGGTACTCGGGCGTGACGATGGGCTGGGCATACGGCGCGGCGAACATCCACGATTCCTGCACCCAGTCCAGCGCGAAGGCGGGGTTGATGCGCTTGATCGCGGGCAGGTACGCTTCGAGGATCGCTTCCTTGGATTGACGGAAGAGGGGGTGATCCATCGGCAGATAATTGCCCAGATAGATCAGGTGCCGCCCACCATATTCCTCGGGGGGAATGAAATTGGTGTGCTCGACCAGCGCCAGGAAGGGATAGTCTAGGTCGCAGATGCTCAGCCAATAGACGCGCTCCATCAGTTTGCGGTCCAGCGCCAATATCAGGCAGTGCGCCCCGAAGGCGTCGCCCCACGCATAGCGGCGGGTGAAGGTCGGCAGCGTCGGCAACAGCTTCAGCGTGATGGGCGTCGGCAGCGTCGAGATGACGCGCTGGCCCACCAGGTCGCCCCCTGTCGTCTCGACGCGAATCTGCCCCTTGCGCATGGGATGGATGCGCGTGGCGGTCGTCTCGAAGTGCAGGTTGCCCCCCGTCGCGGCGATGAGTTCCGCCATGCGGTCATAGAACCGCTGGAAGCCACCGCGCAGGTAGCCAAGCTGCGTGGTGCGGTAGTGCAGCCGCGCCCACATCCACGCCATCGAGACCTCGTCCGCGTGGTCGCCAAATTTTCCGACGAGTTGTGGCCCCCAAACCTTGTCATAGGCGGGTTTACCCATCCAGCGGCGCATCCAGTGGGCGGCGGTGTCGTCTTGCAGCGACTTGTGGTTCGGCAAAAAATTGAGCAGTTTGATTCCCTGGTAGTGCGGCCAAAACTTGAGGAAACCAATGGCCGCACCCATCCGCAACCGATCCAGGGGCGAGATGGGTGAAAACTTGAGGACGGAGCCGACGCTGTTGAGGGTGCGCGCCTTGCCATCGACCAAGACGCTGGTGTCGGGCGTGCGCCAGATGAGGTCGTCGCCAAGCTGGATCTCGTGCAGCAATTCGATGATGGCGCGGTCGCTGCGAAAGAGGTGATGATAGAATTTGTCGAGGGTGGTGTCGCCCACCACGAAGCCCGCCGCCAGCCCCCCCGGCTCCGCAGCGCGCTCCACCAGGGTGACGTGGTCGCCGCGCAGGGCCAGCCGCAGGGCCAGGGTCAGCCCCCCCGCGCCCGCTCCTAAGATGATCGTTTCCACCGCCCGCTGCCTCCCCTTGCCGCGCTGCATCTCACCCGCGTAGTTTACCCCGCCTCAGCGCCACAAATCAAACAGCGGGACCACCGGCAGCGTCACCTGATAGCCGGTGCTATAGAGGGCATCGATGGCGGGCAGATTCAGACAAGCGACGGAAAAGCAGAGCAGTGCCAGCGCCACCGCGCGCAGCGGCGGGCGAGCGATGTGCGCGCGCGCCAGCGTGACGGCGGCCCACCCCAGCACCAGCGCGTAAAAGGGCAGCAGATAGAACTGCCAATAGGCGTGGATGAGCGCGCCATTGCGAAAGAGCAGCACATGGCTGAGGCCCCACAGGGCGGTGATCGCCAGCACCCGCGCGCGCGGCGACCAACCCTCCCCGCCGAGTTTGGCCAGCAGGAAAAAGATGGCGGCGGGCAGGGCCAGTTGGCTCCAACCGCCGAAGCCCTCGGCGTTCCAGGTGCTGACCTGTTGCAGCCAACTGAGGGTCGTCACGGTCGCGGTGTGGTCGCTGCCCCCGGTGCGATAAGCGAACATCGCGCTCAGCCGCGCCAGGTCGCCGCCCAGCGCCCAGTCCAGTTGCGCCAGCACGACCGCGAAGGTGAGGATGGCGGGCAACACCGTCACCCGCGCCAGCCGCCAGTCCCACCGCCGTTCGGCCAGGCAATGCACGCCCCACAGGATGACGGCGAAATAATAGAGCGGCCAGCCATACAGGCCGCCGATGACGACCACGACGGCCATCAGCGCCGGTCGCCGCTGCACGTACCCCGTCAGCAACAACAAGGCCCAAAAGAGCGTCGGGGCCTCGTGCGAGACATCGCGCCCAAAGTATGCCAGCATCGGGAAAGTGGCGTACAGACACGCCGCGCACCGCGCCACGCCGAGGTCAAAGACCTGGCTCGCCAAACGGTAAAAGACGATCAGCCCCAGCAGCGCATAGACGATGGGCACCAACCGCTCGGACCAGAAGTGCGGCCCAAAGATCAGGAACGATCCGGCGATGGTCAGCCCCAACAGTGGCGGATGGTCGCCATATACCCGTGGGTGCGTCGGCCCATGCGCGAAATAGGCGAAGTGCTGCGCCTCGCTCAGCCCCCTTGGCCCGAAGGATTGCTGCGCCTCGGTGTCGAGCAGATCTTGCCCCTTGGTGACGCCCAAGCCATAGCGCAGATGGTTCAGCGCGATGCTCTCATTCAGCGTCCCGTTGTCCTCGTGCATGGATTGCCACGGCGACGCGACATTGAGGGTGATGAGGTATGTGGCGATGACGAGGACGACCGCGAAGGGCAGATGCGCGCGCAACCAGCGCCACCACCTGCCAGCGGCAGGGCGCGCCGGGGCGGCCAACACCAGGGTGGGATCTTCGAGGGGAAGGGGCCGCCGCGCCTCGTCATCCATTTCGGGGCGCGGCAGCGTGGGATTCGCGCGCATCCGCTGAAATCCTTTCAGCCGTCAGTGCTGCCTTGCCCTAACGCACAGATGGTGCCAACCTCAGCAATGGTGCCAGCGAGCGCCGTCATGCTCCGCTCATCACGATGCCCGTGCGAAGGGTCAGCGCGAAATTCTCGTCTTTGCACCTTCTTTACAAAGATCCGCAACGTCCGGCCTTGCTCGGGCTTATGATAAGGGGGACGCATAACGTAGCACGCCATGCTTGGCTGCCCCCAACCACACTAAGTAAAGGACCATATTTCCGATGAACAACCTCTTTGGCTCCACGCGCGCGCGCATCGTCGCGGGTGCCTTGGCGCTGCTGCTGGGCGGCGGTGTCTTGGGTGCCGTGCTGGCGACCGCCATCCCCGCCGCCGCCGCCGGGCACACGGCCAACAC
>JBBQSR010000275.1:0-5674 GCA_038234855.1 Ktedonobacterales bacterium
CTGGAAAAGCTCAACCAATTCCTCACGCACGAGCTAGAGGTGTTGGAGGTCGGCAAGCGCATCCAGAACCAGGCCGAAGAAGAGATGGGCAAGGCCCAGCGCGAATACTTCCTGCGCGAACAGTTGAAGGCGATTCAGCGCGAACTGGGCGAGGGCAACGACGAGCAATCGACCGTCAATGATCTGCGCGAGCGCATCGACGCCGCCAAGATGCCCGAAGAGGCGCTGAAAGAGGCCAACCGCGAGCTATCGCGCCTCGAAAAGCTGCCGACTGCTTCGCCGGAATATTCGGTCATCCGCACCTACATCGAGTTGCTGGTTTCGCTGCCATGGAACACGCTGACGGGCGAGGCCATCGACGTGCCCAAGGCGCGCACGGTGCTGGACGAGGACCACTACGACCTGGATAAGGTCAAGGACCGCATCCTCGAATACCTCGCCGTCCGCAAGCTGAAAGAGATGCGCCAGGGCAACGAGACGGGCGGCGAGGGGGTGCCACCCAGCCGCGAACCGATCCTCTGCTTCGTTGGGCCGCCAGGCGTGGGCAAAACCTCGCTGGGGCAATCCATCGCGCGGGCGCTGGGGCGGTCCTTCGTGCGCATGTCGCTGGGCGGCATCCGCGATGAGGCCGAGATTCGCGGCCACCGCCGCACCTATATCGGCGCGCTGCCGGGCCGGGTCATCCAATCGATGCGGCGGGCGGGGACGCGCAACCCCGTCTTCATGCTGGATGAGGTCGACAAGGTTGGCGCGGACTGGCGCGGCGATCCATCGTCGGCGCTGCTCGAGGTCCTGGACCCAGAGCAAAACCACAGCTTCCGCGACAACTATCTGGACCTGCCCTTCGATCTGTCGCAGGTGATGTTCATCGCCACCGCGAACTCGCTGGAACCGATCCCCCCCGCCCTGCTCGACCGCATGGAGGTCATCCAGATCGCGGGCTATACCGAGGAACAAAAGCTGCACATCGCGCGCCGCTACCTCTTCCCCAAGGAAACGAAGGCGACGGGGCTGAACACGGACGAGATCACGATGGATGATGACGCGTTGCGCCACATCGTGCGCGACTACACCCGTGAGGCGGGTGTGCGCAACCTGGAACGCCGCATCGCCGACGCGTGCCGCAAGGTCGCCAAGGCCATCGCGGAGGGCAAAGAGGGGCCGATCGACATCACCCGCGACACCCTGCGCGAGTACCTTGGCCGCCCCATCGCGCCGGATGAGATGCTGGAACGCATCGACCGCCCCGGCGTGGTCGCGGGCCTCTCGGTGACGCCCTATGGCGGTGAGGTGCTGATCGTCGAGGCGGCGATGATGCCCAGCCGCGAGGAACACCTCACCCTCACCGGCCAACTCGGCGAGGTGATGCGCGAATCCGCCCAGGCCGCGCTGACCTACGTGAGGTCGAACGCCGCCGCGCTGGGGGTGGACCCCAACGTCTTCAGCGGCAAGACCGTGCACATCCACGTCCCGGCGGGCGGCATCCCCAAGGATGGCCCCTCGGCGGGCGTGACGATGGTGACGGCGCTGGTGTCGCTGGCGACGGGCCGCAAGGTGCGGGCCGACCTGGCGATGACGGGCGAGATCTCGCTGCGGGGTAAGGTGCTGCCCATCGGCGGGCTGCGCGACAAAGCCCTGGCGGCGCACCGCATGGGACTCCGCACGGTCATCCACCCCAAGGGCAACGAACCCGACCTGGAAGAGTTCCCCAAGGAGATTCGCGGCGAAATGCAGTTCATCGCCGTCACTGACGCCACGCAGGTGATCGAGGCGGCGCTGGAACGCGACGCCGAAATGAGCGATGGCAACGGGGTGCCAGTGGAGCGCCCCACCCCGGTGCCAACGGGGCTGGCGGGCGAGTGAAACGGAAGAAGGCCCCATGCCATCGCGGCATGGGGCCTTCTCTTTCGTCGCTTCAGTACGGTTTCGAGGTCACGCTCTTCACGCTGGCGAGCAGGTCGCCCTCCGAGAAGGGCTTTTCCAGGTAAATGTCCGCGCCCTGCTGCATGCCCCAGTGGCGGTCGAGCGGGGTGTTTTTGCTGCTGACCATGATGATGGGGATGTGGCGCACGGCGTCCATTTGCTTCAGCTTGCGGCACACCTGGAAACCGTTTTGGCGGGGCAGCACAACATCCAACACCAGGCAGTCGGGCCGTTCCATCACGGTCTTTTCGATGGCCTCGTCGCCGTCGATGGCGGTGATGACATTGTAGCCATTACCCGTGAGCAACGAGGCGACGAAGGTGAGGTAGGTCCAACTGTCATCGACGACCAGCACCTTAGGTTGATAGGGGGTGGGTTGCTGCCACATGGCGACGCCTCTTTCTGCGGTTCCGTGGGATAGCTTGTTTCAAGTATTGTAACATTCACTCCATATATATATGAATCGGCGACCCCCATTCGTCACACCAGGACCATATGGGCTAGGATGTCTGCTGACAACAGCCCTTTCCCCCTGCTATAATGGGGCGAACCCTATGCCTCAGTTTCCACGCGTAAAACACGCGGGGCATACGCACAGCACACACGGAGGGCAACCCTATGTTTCGCACCTGGAGCCAAAGCTGGGAACTCGTCAAAGCGAGTTGGGCCATCTTGCAAAAAAATCGACAACTGCTCGCGTTTCCGGTGATCTCGCTGATCGGTGCCATCGCCATCTCGGGCATCTTTGGGCTGGGCATCGTCCTCTATGGGGTGACGACGGGCACCTTCAACCAACTGGCGCAGGACCCCAACACGACGACGCCCGCGCAACGCGCAGTCGGCTTCGTCGTGCTGTTTCTCTACTATCTGGCGATGGCCATCGTCACCATCTATACCAATGTCGCCCTCACCAGCGCCGTCTTCCGTGGGCTGGCAGGGCAATCCGCGACGGTGCGCGACGGCTTCGCGGCGGCCAATGCGCGGCTGGGCAACATCGTTGGGTTCGCGGCCATCACCGCGACCGTGGGCGTGCTGCTGTCGCTGGTGCGCAACGCGGGCAACCGTGAGGGCGGGGGCGTCGCCTCGCTCATCACCGGACTCGTCGCGGGGCTGGTCGGCCTGGCGTGGAACGTCGCCACCTTCCTGGTGGTGCCCGTGCTGGTCGCGGAAAACATCGGCCCCATCGACAGCATCAAGCGCAGCGCGGGCATGCTGCAACAGACGTGGGGCCGCCAGATCGTCGGCAACTTTGGCATCGGCGGCATCTTTGGGCTGCTGACCCTGGGGTTGGCGCTCGTCATCGGCCTGCCGACCTTCGCGCTCTTCAGCGCGACCCACTCGGTCATCATCCTGGTGGCGGGCATCGCCCTTTTCGCCGTCGTCGCGGTGCTGCTGAGCTTGGTGCAGGGCGCGATGAATAGCATCTTCCGCGTGTCGCTCTATCGTTTCGCCAGCACGGGGCAGGTCGTCTACTATCCGCAGGGCGTGCTGCAAGGGGCCTTCACGCAGCGCCAAGCGAATGCCTTTGGCCGCTAGGGGTGACGGACAGCGCGGGCGGATGGGATGCCACCTGCCCGCCTCGCGTTAGGGTTGCTGCCGCAGACCAATGGCGTTGTTGTCGGCATCTTTGACGATGGCGACCAAGAGGCCGCCGCCGACATCTTTGACCTCTTGTTGCACCTGCGCGCCAGCCTCGCGCAAGAGTTGCAGACTCTGGTGGATGTCGTCGACTTGCCGATAGGCGAGGGGACCCGTCAACCCGGCGCGGTGCCCGTTAGGGTCTAGGCCGATTTCTTGGTCGCCGACCCTATAGCCGACATAATAGGGGGCGTCAGCATAGGGCTCGACGCCCAAAAGCTGTGTGTAAAACTGCTTTGCCTTAGCGAGATCCGTCACGGGGTAGACGATGAGGCTGATACCTGCGGACATGGCACACTCCTTGAGCTCGTTTCTTGTAGTATACCATGCCGATCAGCGATACGCCTCGGCTTGCAGGCTGAAAAGTTCGGCGTAGCGGCCACCCAGGGCCAGCAATGCCTCGTGGGTGCCTTCCTCTAGCACGCCGCCGTTTTCTAGCACGATGATGCGGTTGGCCAGCCGCACCGTGCTGAAACGGTGCGAGATGAAAATGGCCGATTTGCCCAGCGTCAGTTCACGGAAGCGCGAGAAGACATCGTATTCCGCCTGGGGATCGAGCGAACTGGTCGGCTCGTCCAAAATCAGCAGTTGCGCGTCGCGCATGAAGGCGCGGGCCAGCGCGATCTTTTGCCATTCGCCGCCCGAGAGTTGCTGGCCCTTGTCGAACCATTTGCCCAGCATCGTGTCATAGTTTTCGGGCAGCTTGGCGATGACGCTATTCGCGCCGCTTTTCGTCGCCGAGGCTTCGATGCGCGCGGTGTCATTCACTGCCTCGACGCGCCCAATGCCGATGTTGCGGCTGGCCGTCATGAAGTAGGTGACGTAATCTTGGAAGATGACGCCGATCTGTCCGCGCAACGCTTCCAGGTCGTACTCTTTGATGTTGTGGCCATTCACCAGGATCTCGCCCTCATCGGGGTCGTACAGGCGCGTCAGCAGCTTGACGATGGTGGTTTTGCCCGCGCCATTGCGGCCCACCAGCGCCACCGCCTCGCCCGAATGGATGGTGAAGCTGATGTCCCTCAGCGCCGACCCCGCCGCCTCGCGCCCCGGATAGGTGAAGCTGACGTGGCGAAACTCGATCTCCAGCCCCGCGCCCTCGGGCTTGAGGCCGTTCGGCGGGCTGACGATTTTGGGCTGATAGGCCATGAAGTCAAAGAGCGTATTGACGAAGAGGTTGTTCTCATACGTGTCTGAGATGCCGCTCAGCAACCCCTGGAAGCTGGACCCCAGCGATAGCGCCGCCTGGGTATAAAAGGACAGCCCCCCCAGCGACAGCCGCCCCGCCGCCGCTTGCAGCGCGACGTACAAGTAGATGGCCCCATTCGCCACCACGGTGATCGCCCCCAGCACGAAAGACATGAGATAGCGCGGGACGATCAGTTGCCGTGCCTGGTTGTAGAACTGCGTCACCAGCTTGCGATACAGGTCCATGAAGAACGTGCCGCTAGTGAAAAGCTTAATCTCTTTGTTATAGGTGTCGGTCGTCAGCAGAGTATTGTAATATTGCATCTCACGGCGCAGCGGGGACTGACGCCGCATGATCTGGAAGCCCCACCAGCCATAGCGCACATTGGCGATGAAGGCGGGCACGGGCGACAGCAACGCCAACAGCGCGACCCACCACGTCAGCGAAAACAGCAGCGCCGCCATCGAGATGAAGGTTACGAGCGTGCGCCCCAGGCTGAAGGTCTGCGAGATCATCCCCGCCGGACGCGACGCGGCCTCTTGCTGTGCCTGTTGCAGCTTGTCATAGAACTGCGCATTCTCGAAGAATGACAGGTCCAGCGTGTTGGCCTTTTCCATCACCATCAACTGAATCTGATAGCTGCTCTTTTCTTGCAACAACTGCTGCACGATGTTCGAGACAGTTTGCAGCAGGCTGCTGACGATCTGCAACGCGAACTGGGCGATCACCAGCCACACGACCGCGCGGATGATGCTGGCCCCCCCATGGTGGATGAAGCCACTCGCCACCGCGTCGATGACCAGCTTGGTGATGTATGCCGTCGCCACGGGCACGAAGCCCTGGGCGACATACAGCACCCCCAGCGTGAGGGTCATGGGCGCGCTGACGCCCCACACCAGCTTGATGACGCGCGGCAGCCCCTGG